>JAHDXX010000168.1 GCA_023384025.1 Sphingomonadaceae bacterium | reverse complement strand
CCTCGCGCATGCCCCCCGGCATCTCGGCATCGCCGAAGATGTGGGGATGGCGCTGGACGAGCTTGTTTGCGATCGACGCGGCAACAGCGTCGAAATCGAACTGGCCGGCTTCCTCGGCAATGCGGGCCTGGAAAACGACCTGGAACAGCAGGTCGCCCAGCTCGTCACGGATATCGTCAACATCGCCCCGCGCGACAGCGTCAGCCACTTCGTAGGCTTCCTCGATCGTGTGCGGCACGATCGTCTCGAACCGCTGTGCCCGGTCCCATTCGCAGCCGCGTTCGGGATCGCGCAGGGTGCGCATGATACCCAGCAGGCGGTCTAAATTGTCAGTCATGACGTCACTCTTGATCCACTACAGTGCATGTAGGCACAAATCGCGAAGGGCATGGCAATGGCAAATCTGTTCGATATCACCGGCGACGTTGCAGTGGTCACTGGTGCGGGGCGCGGAATCGGGCGCGGCATCGCGCAGACACTTGCTGGCGCCGGGGCATTCGTTGTGTGTGCCGCCCGGCGCGAAAGCGAGATTGCCGAGACTGCGGCGCTGATCAACCAGGCGCACGGCGATGGGCAGGCAATTGCGGTAAAGACCGACGTGACCAGCGCGGCCGATATGGAGGCTCTCGCAGAAGCGGCTGTGGCTCGGTTCGGGCGGCTCGATATCTGGGTCAACAACGCCGGCGGCTCGCCGGTATCGCAGCCTCTGGTCGAACTCGACGAGGCGGAGTGGCACCGTACGCTCGCGGTGAACCTGACTTCGGTGTTCTACGGCGTGCGTGCGGCGATGAAGCACATGGGTGACAAGAGCCGCATCCTGAACACGTCCTCACTGGCGGGCCAGGATCCGTTTCCCGGCAGCGGCCATTACAGCGCAGCCAAGGCCGGTGTGAACATGCTGACCAAGACGCTGGCGCATGAACTCGGTCCAAAGACGCGGATCAATACGATCCTGCCTGGCTTCGTACCGACCGAGACAGTCAAGATCGCGCTCAACATGTCGGACGAGGATTTTCCCGCGCTCGAGCAGCAGCTCAATCTCCCGGCCGGCCGGCTCGGCACGCCGGAAGACATTGGTGCTGCCGCACTCTATTTTTGCTCGCCCGCTTCGGAGTGGGTCACAGGGCAGTGCTTCCGGATCGCAGGGACCCCCTGAACGGACGTCGTATCAGAATGATAATATATATTATGTTAAATAGAGGATTGGGGGAATGGGTGAGGCTTCCCAAATCTCAGCCAGAGAACCACGAGATCAACAGCGTCAGCCCCGCAAAGATCGACGCCCAGACGAACGCCTGCTTCACCATCGTCCGCCATTCAAGCTTGTACGAGGCATAAGCCGACGCCATCAGGACCAGCCATCCGACCAGCGCGATCAGCTGGATGATATTTCCTTCGCTCATGCCACGACCTCCAGGCCATCGTATCCAACCAGAACGTTGGCTGGAACCTCGCGGGACAAGGCCGCATAATCCATGCTCTTGTCGAGATGCGTCAGCACGGTCGTGCCGGCACGGGTCTGCTCGGCAAGCTCCAGCGCCATTGCAAGATGCGCATGAGTCGGATGTGGTTCGCGGCGCAGGCAATCGGTTACCAGCACATCAACACCGTAAAGCATGTTAACCATCTGGTCGGTAACCGCACTGAAGTCCGTCACGTAAGCAATTGATTTACTGTCTGCTTCAAACCGGAAGCCGGTTGTCTCGGTTGGTCCGTGCGGCATCTGGCAATGCGCCACGCCAAACCCGGCACACATGCGCATCCGATCGAGCGTATCGAGACTGACAATCGTCGGATAGCCGTGCTGACCGGCGAACACATAGTCGAACCGCTGGCGCAGCCGCCGCACGGTTTCCTGCGAACCGAACCCCGGGATCGGTCCACTCCGGCCATAGCGCAGGACCCGCAGGTCATCGATCCCGTGGCAATGATCGGCATGGTCGTGGGTCCAGAACACGCCGTCGATCCGGTCGATTCCATTGGCGAGGAACTGCTGGCGCAAATCGGTCGAAGTATCGACCAAGAGGCGCTTGCCTTCATCGCTTTCGACCATAACAGAGACGCGTGTCCTCCGGTTGCGCGGCTCGTCGGGATCGCAGGCGCCCCAGTCATTTCCCAGGCGCGGCACCCCGGTCGATGTCCCGGACCCGAGAACAACGACCTTCACGCCGCTGCCTTCCTGAACAGCGCGAAGAAGTTCCGCGTTGTTGACGCCGCCAGCGCCTCGGGGCTCACCCCGCGAAGCTGGGCGACAAAAGCCGCGGTATCGGCGACAAAGCCCGGCTCGCACGGCTTCCCGCGATGCGGCACCGGGGCGAGGAACGGGCTGTCGGTTTCTACCAGCAACCTGTCCTCCGGGATTTCCCGAGCGATTTCCTGCAATTCGCGGGCATTCTTGAATGTCACGATACCCGACAGCGAGATCGTCAGGCCGAGATCGAGCACGCGCCGTCCGAACGGAGCAGAGGCGGTAAAGCAGTGGATCAGGGCCGGAAATGCCCCCTGCCCCATCTCGTCCTCGAGGATCGACAGTGTGTCCTCCTCGGCATCGCGGGTGTGGATGACCAGGGGCAACTGGGTCTCGCGCGCAACACCGATGTGCATGCGGAACAGGTCTCGTTGAACCTGCCGGTCGGACTTATCGTAATAGTAATCGAGCCCGGTCTCGCCGATGGCGATGACCTTTTCCCGTTCCGTGGCGGCGCGCAGCAGGTCCGCCCCGAGATCGGCATGCTGGTCGGCCTCGTGCGGATGGATACCGACGCTAGCCCAGACATCCGGTTCGCGCTCGGCGGTGGCAACCACGGCATCCCACTCGCTGAGGCGGGTCGAGATATTGAGGAAGCCGCCTACCCCTGCCGCCCGCGCACGGTCGAGCACGGCCTGCTGGTCTTCCACCAGCCCGCGGTATTGCAGGTGGCAGTGGCTGTCGATCAGCATCAGGCCGCGTCGTCCTCTGGCAGTTCGAGGCGCGGGAACAAGGGCGATGGCGCGGCAATACGGAAACCACCTTCGGCGAGAGGCGAGTACCAATGACTGCCGATCGCATCATAAGTGCGCAGATCCGGACCGATGCCCATCGTGTCGAGCAGCCTGGCACTGCTTGCAGGGATGACCGGGGCAATCGCCACTGCCAGCTGCGCAATGCAGATATAGAGCGTGGCGAGCACAGTCTCCATCCGTTCAGGGTCGGTCTTGCGCAAGGCCCACGGTGCCTGGGCATCGATATAGGCATTGCAGGCGAAGCAGGCCTGCAACCACGCCTCGACCCCTTGCTGGAGCGCCAGACTGTCAAACGCCGCCGGAATATCGGTCCGTACCGCCTTGTCGATTGCCGCAAGCAGTTCCGCATCGGCCGGATCGTGGTCATGGAGCGCGGGCAAATGCCCGTCGAGGTTCTTGGCGATGAACCCGAGCGTGCGCTGCGCCAGATTGCCGAAGGCATTGCCCAGTTCGCCGTTGGCGCGCTGCACGATTGCCTCGGCCGAATAGCTGCCATCCTGTCCGAATGCGATTTCGCGCATGAAGAAATAGCGCAGGGGATCGACGCCGAACCGCGCCGCCAGCTCCATCGGATCGACCACGTTCCCGGCGCTCTTGCTCATCTTCTCGCCGCCCCGGGCCAGCAGGAAACCGTGCGCGAAGACCTGCTTCGGCAGCGGCAGCCCGGCGCTCATCAGGAAAGCCGGCCAATAGACCGTGTGGAACCGCACGATGTCCTTGCCGATCATATGGATGTTCGCAGGCCAGAAACGGCTGAACATCTCGCCTTCGGTATCGGGGAAGCCGACCCCGGTCATGTAAGTGGTCAGGGCATCGACCCAGACATACATGACATGCCCATCGCTGCCCGGGACCGGCACACCCCAGTCAAAGCTGGTGCGGCTGACCGACAGGTCCTTGAGGCCACCTTCGACGAACCGCAGCACTTCGTTGCGGCGGCTGTCCGGGCGAATGAAATCGGGCTGCTCGGCATAGAGCGCGAGAAGTTTGTCCTGGTACTTCGACAGGCGGAAGAACCAGGTCTCCTCGACCGTCCATTCGACCGGCGTGCCCTGCGGGGAAAGCTTTGCCCCCCCTTCCCCCTCGGACAGCTCGCTTTCGTCATAGAACGCCTCGTCGCGGACCGAATACCAGCCTTCGTAGCGGTCGAGGTAGAGATCGCCATTGGCCTCCATCCGCTTCCACAGCTCGGTGCTGGCCGCATGGTGCCGCGGCTCGGTGGTGCGGACGAACTCGTCATACGCGATCTCAAGCTTGGCGCACATGTCCTTGAAGTAGCCCGACATCTCGGTCGCAAGGTCAATGGTGGGCATGCCCAGCTTGCGCGCGGTCTGGTCCATCTTGAGACCATGCTCATCCGTCCCCGTCACCAGGCGCACGTCACGCCCGCGCATCCGCTGGAAGCGGGCGACGACATCGGTGGCAATCCCTTCGTAGGCATGGCCGATGTGCGGGCGCCCGTTGGGGTAATTGATCGCGGTGGTGATATAGAACGGTTCAGACATGGGCGCGTTCGCTAGCGGGCGCCGCCCCGGCGAGCAAGGTGCCGATTTCCATCGCCAGCAGCCCGGAATCGAAATTGTACAGCGGCACCTGTGCGCCAAGCGTTACGAGTTTGGCGTGAAGGGCAATCATCGCCGGGAGCCGTGGCCCGCTGGTTCGCGGCGCTTCCTCCGCGACAATCGCCTTTACCAGATCAATGATCGCCTGGATGCGCTCGCGTGCGGGCCGGGCACCGATTTCAGCCGCGAGCCGGCCGCGCAGGGCGAAGTCGGGATCGCCCTGCGCCAGGATCTGCCGGGCCAGGGCATCAATCCGGCCGAGGTCCTGCTCGACGAACATCAGCGCCGTACCCGGCGAGCCCGCCGCCGCGACCACCGCTGCCGCGATTGTCCCGGCATCGGCCTCCGGCGCAGTACGGCGCAGGAACGCAGCCACCTCCCCGTCAGCAAGCGTGGCAAAGCGAAGCACCCGGCAGCGCGAGCGGATCGTCGGCAGCAACCGGGCCGGCTGATGCGCCACCAGCAGGAAGAAGGTGCCCGCAGGCGGCTCTTCCAGGCTCTTGAGCAGGGCATTGGCGGCGTTTTTCTCGAGGTCATCGGCAGGGTCGACGATCACCACCCGGCGATCACCGAGGGTCGGCCTCGTGGTAAGCCGCTGCTGCATGCTGCGGACCAGATCGATCGGGATGTTGCGCTTGACCTCATACGGCTTGCCGTCGTCGCGCTTGGCGGCTTCCTTGTCGTCCTTGGGCGGATGGGTCAGCGTGATGATGTCGGGATGCGCGCCGTGGAGCGGCGCATGTCCACCTTGCTGGACGAGTTCGCGCGCCGCAGCCTGCGCGAACTGGCTCTTGCCCAGGCCCCGCTTGCCGGCGAGCAGCCAAGCATGGTGCAGGCGCGGACTTTCCAACGCCGCCCGCCATTCCGCCCAGGCCTCGTCATGCCCGAGCAGGGTCATACGCTCTGCTCCAGCAAGGGAGCGATGGCAGCAAGCACGCGCTGATGGACTTCGTCAGGCGTTCCGTTGCCGCCAACCGGCCGAATGCCTGCCGGATCAGCCGCTGCGAGGGCATGAAAGCCTGCAGCCACCTGAGCGTGATATGCAGCGTCCCGGCCACCAATCGCGTCGCTGTTGCCCCCATCGCGCGCGGCGAGGCGGGCGCTTACCGAAGCAGGATCAACCTCGATCAGCAAGGTCAGGTCCGGCCGAAGGCCCTGACTGCCGAATTCATGCAGGGCGACGATCGCCGCGTCACCCAGCCCCCCTGCCCCGCCCTGGTATGCACGGCTGGAATCCACAAACCGGTCAGTCACCACCCAGGCGCCCCGCGCCAGCGCAGGACGGATCAGGCGCTCGACATGGTCCGAGCGGGCTGCGGCAAACAGCAATGCCTCGGCCCGGGCATTCCACCCCTGCCCCGGCGGTGCGAGCAGCAATCCGCGGATGGCCTCTGCTCCGGGAGTTCCACCCGGCTCTCGGGTCGCGATCACCTCGAGCCCGTGCGCCAAAAGCGCGTCGCACAGCAGGCGCATCTGAGTCGACTTGCCCGTCCCTTCCCCGCCTTCGAAGGCAATAAACCGTCCTGCGCTCACCATCGGAAGAGCCCTGCAAGGCCATTCCTCAGCCGGTCGAACCCTCTTGCAGGAGCGACCGAATTCGACGCAAAAAGCGGCACCCGTGATGACGACATGCCGTCGACCGCGATTTCCAGTTCCGCAACCTTTTCACCTGCGCGAATTGGCGCCTTGAGCGGCCCATCGTAATGGATCGAAAGGGAAATCTGCGCTGAACCTTGATGCGGCACCGTGGCCAGTACCGGCAAACTACCCGTGCGCAGCGGTACTGTAAGGGCATCTCCGCCCTGCACCATCGCCGTCCCGACCACCGCACCGCCCGGATAGAGCTTGCGGCTTGAGGTCGTGGCGAAGCCCCATTCCAGGAGATCACGCGCCATCCGGTTGCGGCCCTGCTGGGTCTCCGCCCCGGCGATGACAAGGACCAAGCGGCGACCGGAACGTTCGGCCGAACCAAGAAAATTGTTCCCCGCTTCGCTGGTGAAGCCGGTCTTGATCCCGTCAGCGCCTTCGACCTTGCCAGAGACCGGATCATGGTTGGACTGGGTGATGCCGTTGTAGGTGAAGCCGGGCTTCCCGATGTAGCGGGCATAGAGCTCAGGGTGACGCTCGATCATCGCCCGGGCAAGCAGACCGAGATCGCGTGCAGTTGTAAATGTCCGCCCCCCGTCGGCCCAGCCATTCGGAGTGCCGAACCGGCTGTCGCGCATGCCCAGTTCGCGCGCGGTGCGGTTCATGCGGGCGACCCAGGCCTCGACCGAGCCCCCTGCCCCTTCGGCCAGAACCATCGCCCCGTCATTTGCTGACACGTTGGCAATCCCGCCAAGAAGATCGGAAACGCTGACCGAGGCACCAGCCTCGATAAACATGGTCGAACCCTTCTGCCGCCATTCGCGGAAGACCGCGTCACTGATCACATACTGCTGTTGCGGGTCGAGCTCGCCCGCGGCGATCATTTCGAAGGCCACGAACAGCGTCATCGCCTTGGTGACGGATGCGGGCATGAACCG
>JAHDXX010000167.1 GCA_023384025.1 Sphingomonadaceae bacterium | reverse complement strand
GTCAGGCAGGGCATGGATGGTGCCAATCAGCCAGCCCTCGATCACGCCGTCTGACGATGCGATCTCGTATAGCAGCGGCGAGGGAGGGGGCGTGTCCTGCTCGGGTGTCCCGCAGCCTGACAGCAGCAGCGCCGCTGCCAGACCGAGGATGTGCCGGATCACTGCACCCGCGCGGTGGTGATGCCGCGCTGGGCAAGCAGGTCCTGCACGCTGCGCTCACCCGCCAGATGGCCTGCGCCGACCGCGATGAACACGGTGCCGGGGGTGTCGAGGCGGGCGTCGATCCATTCGGCCCAGTTGCCATTGCGGGTATAGAGCAGCGATTCCGCCACCGCCGGATCGTCCATCTCGCGATTCATGATCTCGGCCAGACCATCGGCATCGCCTTCGGCCCATTCGGCCACCATGCTGTCGAGCATCGGCTTGATATCGCCAACGGTCTCGGCTGCGGCGATCATGAATTCGACCTGTGCCTGCTGGTCCATCCCGTCGAACAGGCCGAGCTGGTACTCGATGGTTTCCAGCGCGCCGCGCGGCTTGTCCGGCCCGGCAAGCTTGCCCAGTTCTTCCTCGACCCCGGCATCGAGCGAATAGCCCTGCTGGATTAGCGGAAGCACGGTCAGGGTCAGCCCTGCCATCCACGGCTTCATCGCGTCGAACGCAGGCGCGGGGACATTGATCGAGCCCAGTGCCGCTTCGAAAGTCGCCTTGTCCTCCTCGCTGAGCAGGGCGCGCAGGTTGCCGCCCTGGGGCAGCATGCCCTTGCTCATCACCAGTTGCTGCATGGTCGCGTCGGCTTCCGGTCCGGTGGGGATTTCAGTGACCAGCTCGTCCGATTCAGCCAGCGCGCCGGTGATCGCCGGGCCGGCCCAGTCGATCCCCTTGGGCAGGATGTGCACGGTGCCGAACAGGTAGATCGTGGTATCCTCGTCCGCCACCTTCCACAGCGCGGGCTTCGCAGCGACCGGAGTTGCCCCGGGCGCCACATCGCTTTCGGCAAAGGCCGGGGTGGAGAACAGCAGCGCGGCAGAGGCGGCACCGGTGGCAAGCTTGTTGAACAGGATCTTCATGGGAACATTCCTTTGTACAGGGGGAGTTGAACGATGAATGAAACGGATCAGCGCTGCCGAACCTTGCGGACGAAGTAGGCGATAGTCGCGATGATAACGGTAGTGAGCAGGATCGTGAGCTGGCCGGGAGGCGGAGTCAGGCCGATGCGGTGGAACATGAACCAGGAACAGAACGCGGCGATGTAGCCATAGAGCCCGATAGTCGATGCCCACAGGTTGTCGATCAGATCGACTTCGTCGATCCGGCGGAAATAGTCGCGGGTGAACCAGACGAACAGGGCAACCATGAAGCTCCACAGGCCGATGAACACGCTCTTTGGCAGAGCGCCATCCTCAACACGGGCGAGGGTCACTCCGCTCAACGCCCCGGCTGCAATACCGATCAGCGCCGCAAGTGCGAGGTGGCGGATAAAGGCCTTGTACCGGGCCTTGAGGCGGGCCTCTCCGGATTGGGCGGGATCATTGTCCGTCATCGAAAATCTCCTCGATCGGCATGTTGAAAAGACGGGCGAATTGGGCCGGTCTGTCAATTTGAACGCTTCCAGAGACTTGCCCCAGTGGCGACCACCAGCGCGGCGACAAAGATGATCATGGCATCGGGTTCGGGCAGGAAACCGCCGCGCCAGCCCATCCACCAGATCGGTGTGGCCCAGCCGAACAGCTGGAACCCGGCAAATGAGCCGAATACAGATGCCGCCCGGGCCACTTCGTCTGCCGATCGATAGCCGAGCACGCTCAAAACCGGCACCAACAGGCCCCACATTATGATCATCGGTCCGGCTGCCAGAGGCGGAACGGGGGAATTTCCGAACAGTGTGAGGTCTTCACCGGTGGCAGTCTTGCCCAGGATGAGCGGTAAGGCGGTGATGATCCCGACCAGGATCGCAACTGTCGTCATCCTGCGCATCTTCTTGCCGCGCGGTGTATCGGGCTCGCCCTGTGTGAATTCGGGCATCCAGCGCCACAGCGGCACAGCCAGAATGACCGCCAGGGCCAACCCGCCGCCGATTATCCACCAGTCGTTTGAGCCGCCTTCATCGCTGGCGAGATTGATCGCAGTAATCACGGGCACGATCACAGCCAGCAGAGCAAAAGCAAGCAGAACGGACCAGCCGATGATATGTCCCCAATAGCGCAGTTGCGAGTGCGGGGCTGCATCGAGAGTTTCGTTATTATTGGTCATCGAATATCTCCTCGATGGACATGTTGAACAGGCGGGCGATGCGGAACGCCAGCGGAAGCGAGGGGTCATGCTTGCCGGTTTCGATGGCATTCACGGCTTGCCGCGATACATCGAGCCGTCCGGCCAGCTCGGCCTGGCTCCAGTCACGCTCGGCGCGCAGCACTTTGAGGCGGTTGTTCATGCGTTAGCGGCCTGAGATGCGTTTGCAGGCGATGCCGACATTGAAGGCGGCTCCAACTATCGCGAAACTCAGTGAGGGATCAGTTATCTGCAAAGGGCCGGCATTTACAAAGACATGTGGCAACATCAGGATCCCGGTCGTTCCTACTGCGAGGTACGCGCCTGCTGATATCAAATCGAGGTGGTATTCGTCCGCGCCCTTCTTGAGTAAGGGCAAGAGGAGCATTGCGACCATGCCTCCTCCAGTAAACGCCCCTGCAAGTCGAATAATGAAATTCGAACTTTCAACCAGCGAGCCGCCAAGGAACACCAAGGACGCCCCAAAGGTTAACCACAGAAAGTTCAATGCGAATGTTCGGTGGTCTAGGATTTCTGATTTTGATTCATACGGCATTGGTCGGCCCTTCTGCAATTCTGTTGGCTCGTATGGTGAGCGCAGCAATCGACCGAATAGTGATTGTCATGCCACCCATGATGTCCTTCCCTCTTCGGGTTGGTAATTTGCCCTTCTGAACCAGCCTTATGTCAGGTATGCCTGACTATATGTCGCGATTCGCTGACAATGTCAACACAACCTGACAAAAAGTCGCATCGAGCTGACACAATGTCGTGTGGCACCATGTGTGAGGGTCTGGTATCGCCCCGGTGAGGAGAGCCTGCCATGACCACGATCCACAAGCGTACCTGCCATATCTGCGAAGCAAATTGCGGCGTGCTGGTGGAGCTGGACGGGCGCCGGGTCGTATCGATCAAGGGCAACCCCGATCACGTACTCAGCCGGGGTCATGTATGCCCCAAGGCGACCGCGATTGCCGACTTGCAGGACGATCCCGACCGCCTGCGCCGCCCGGTCAAGCGGGTGGGCGATACGTGGCACGAACTCGACTGGGAGACCGCATTTCGCGAAATCGCCGCCAGGGTCGTGGAGCTGCAAGGCGAGGGCGCGCGCTCGGCGTTCTATCGCGGCAACCCCGGTGCGCATGACTACGCGCTGTCGACCCAGTCGGGCTACTTGCAGCGCGCCGTGGGTGCCCGGGGGACGTTCTCCGCCTCCACGCTCGACCAGATCCCGCATCACTATGTGCAGTACCAGATGTACGGCCACGTCAGCCTGGCCGCGGTGCCCGACATCGACCGGTCGCAGATGATCGTGATCGTCGGCGGCAACCCGATGGCGAGCAACGGCAGCCTGTGGACCGTGCCGGATTTCCGCAACCGGGTGAAGGCAATGCAGGCGCGCGGGGGCAGGCTGGTGGTGGTCGACCCGCGCCGGACCGAGACCGCCAAGGTCGCCGACCAGTGGGTTCCGGTGCGCCCGGGGACCGATACCGCGCTGCTGCTCGGCATTCTCCAGTGCGTGCTGGCCGAGGGTAACACGCTGCGGCCCGGCCTCGCCGAGCTGGTCGATAGCAGCTGGGAACGGCTCAAACCGCTGGTGGATGGCTTCGACCTGGACCGGCTGTCGGCCCATTGCGGTGTGCCGGTGCAGACAATCCGCGCGCTGGCGGCGGAGCTTCGGGGCGAGAAGGCGGCGATCTACGGCCGCATGGGCGTGTCGGTGTGCGAGTTCGGCGCATTGAACCAGTGGCTGATCCAGCTGATCAATCTCGCCACCGGCAATCTCGACCGGGAAGGGGGCACGATGTTCCCGCAGCCCCTGCTCGATCTCGTGGCGCAGGTCGGGCGCGGGGGCGTCAAGACGGTGGAGACCGCGCGCGGCACACTGCCGTCGGTCATGGGCGAGATCCCGACCATCGCCTTCGCCGACGAGCTGACCCGCGATGATGACCAGCGCATCCGCATGCTGTTCGTGATCGCGGGGAACCCGGTCCTCTCCGCCCCGCACGGTGAGCGGACCGAGGCGGCGCTTGCCGGGCTCGACCTGATGGTGGCCATGGACATGCACGTGACCGAGACCAGCCGCCACGCGCACTACATCCTGCCCCCGTGCGGCCCGCTGGAGAAGGACCACTTCTCGTTCTTCTTCGGCCCGCTCGCGGTGCGCAATTTCGGCGCTTACTCGCCACCGACTCTGCCGATGGAGCAAGGCGTGAAAGCCGACTGGGAGATCGCCAGCGAACTTGCCGCCGCGATCTTCGAGGCGCGGGGCAAGGGCGTGCCCAACTTCGAGACCCCGCGCGAACGGCTCGACGCGATGCTGCGCGCCTCGCCTGCGGGGATGACGCTGGCCGAGGTCGAGCAGCACCACGACGGGGTCGATCTCGGCCCGCTGCAACCGTGCCTCGGCAACCGGCTGCTGACCGACGATCGCAAACTCCACGCTGCGCCCGATCCGCTGGTGGAGGAATGCCACCGCTTCGCCGCGACGCTCGATGCGACCCCCGCCGACGCGCTCAGCCTGATCAGGCGGCGGCATGTGCGCTCGAACAACTCGTGGCTCCACAACAGCCAGCGCCTCGTGAAAGGCCCGGACCGGTGCACGCTGATGATCCACCCTGACGACGCCCGCGCGCGCGGTCTCGCGGATGGCGCACTGGCGCGGGTCGCGAGCCGGGTCGGGGAAGTCGAGGTCGCGGTCGAGGTGACGGAGGACGTCATGCCCGGCGTGGTCAGCCTACCGCACGGGTGGGGTCACCACCGCGCCGGGGTCAGCTGGCAGACCGCCGCCGCGCACGCGGGCGTCTCGCTCAACGACCTGACCGATCCGGAGCGGTATTGCCGCCTCTCGGGCAATGCCGTGCTTAATGGCACCCCGGTCACGGTCGAGCGGGCCGAGGAAGCGGTCGCCGCCGAGTAGGGCTCGCTGCGTTGCGGCATTGACCCTCAACGGGCCTTGCGCCATGGCGCGCGCCATGTTCACGCCGCCACCACGCGACCCTTCGAAGTCCTTCCAGGACATGATCCTCGCCCTCCACGATTTCTGGAGCGCGCAGGGCTGCCTGATCCTGCAACCCTATGACATGCGGATGGGGGCGGGCACGTTCCACCCCGCGACCACGCTGCGCGCGCTGGGGCCGGAACCGTGGAACGCCGCCTTCGTGCAGCCGAGCCGCCGCCCGACCGATGGGCGCTATGGCGAGAACCCCAACCGGCTGCAGCATTACTACCAGTACCAGGTGATCCTGAAGCCGAGCCCGGCGAACCTGCAGGAGCTCTACCTGCAAAGCCTCGGGGTGATCGGGATTGACCCGCTGAACCACGATATCCGCTTCGTCGAGGACGACTGGGAAAGCCCCACGCTGGGCGCCTGGGGGCTGGGCTGGGAAGTCTGGTGCGACGGGATGGAAGTGACCCAGTTCACCTATTTCCAGCAGATGGGCGGGTTCGATTGCAAGCCGGTGGCGGGCGAGCTGACTTACGGCCTCGAACGCCTCGCGATGTACATCCAGGGCGTCGACAACGTCTATGATCTCGTTTTCACGAAGGCACCGGCCTCAAGCAGCGAAGCGGTAGGCCAGAAAAGGGTCGTCACCTATGGTGACGTGTTCCTCGAGAACGAGCGCCAGATGTCGAAATGGAACTTCGAGGTCGCCGACACCGAAACCCTGTTCGAAGGCTTCCGCCGTGCCGAGGCCGAGTGCCAGCGCTCGCTCGAAGCCAATGTCCCCATCGCCGCATACGAGCAGGCGATCGAGGCCAGCCACCTGTTCAACCTGCTCCAGGCGCGCGGCGTGATCAGCGTCCAGGAACGCGCCAGCTACATGGGCCGGGTGCGCGACTTGGCGCGCGGCAGTTGCGAGGCCTACATGGCCAAGGAAGCGCCCGTCTGGGCGGAGAAATATCCGGAGTGGCCCCTCGACGGGCGGGTCTCGACCTTGCTCGACCCTGCTCGGGATGATCGGGGGTCAGCACAATGAACCACATCCGTTCGTCCCGAGCAGCCTTCGAGCGCAGCCGAGAAGGCGGGTCGAGGGAGATGCACAGTGCCTGATTTCCTCCTCGAACTCCGCTCCGAAGAAATCCCTGCGCGGATGCAGGCTGGCGCGCGCGCGGAGCTGGAAAAGCTGTTCCGGCGCGAGATGGACGCCGCCGGTGTCTCCGTGGGCGAGCTGACCGTCTGGTCGACACCGCGCCGCCTCGCGCTGATCGCGCGCGGCTTGCCGCTGGCGACCGAAGCGGTCAGCGAGGAAGCCAAGGGGCCGCCGGTCGGCGCGCCCGATGCGGCGGTCGACGGGTTCTGCGCCAGGAACAGCGTCACCCGCGACCAGCTCGAAGCGCGCGACGTGAAGGGCCGCCAGACCTGGTTTGCGGTGATCGAGAAACCGGGCTGTGCGACCCGCGATGTGCTCGCCGCCGCGATCCCCGCGATCGTGCGTGATTTCAGCTGGCCCAAGTCGATGCGCTGGGGCGCCGCTTCGCTCAGCACCGAAAGCCCGCGCTGGGTCCGCCCGCTGAGCGGGATTGTCGCACTTTTCGGCGAAGAGCTTGTCGAATGCGAGGCGGGCGGCATCGCGTCCGGCTACGCCACCATGGGGCACCGGTTCCACCACTCCGGCGAGATCACGATTGGCTCGGCCAGCGACTACCAGGAGAAGCTGCGCGCCTGCCATGTGATCGTCGACCATGTCGAACGGCAGGACCTGATCCGCACCGGAGCGGCCAGGGTCGCCGCCGACGCCGGCCTGACGCTGGTCGAGGACGAGGGGCTGGTGATCGAGAACGCCGGCCTCACCGAATGGCCGGTGCCGCTGCTCGGCCGGTTCGACGAGGCGTTCCTCGACGTCCCGCCTGACGTGATCCAGCTGACCGCGCGGGTGAACCAGACGTAT
>JAHDXX010000166.1:5917-7186 GCA_023384025.1 Sphingomonadaceae bacterium | reverse complement strand
CGGCGGTCCACCTCCCCCAATGGGGGAGGATTGAGAAAACCAGCAAACCCGAATCATGACAATTCCGGTTCACAGGCTTTGCCGCGCGCCGCTTTGGCGGTAGAGGCTGCGCGGATGAAAGTTACCGCACTCGTCATGGCCGGCAAGCGCTCCGGCACGCTCGACCCCCTTGCGGCTCGCGCCGGGGTCAACCAGAAGAGCGTCGTGCCGGTCTACGGCAAGCCGATGATCGAGCACGTGATTGCCGCGCTCGCCATGTGCGACCGGGTCGGTGAAATCCGCGTGATCGCGCACGAGCCGGACGAGATCGCTGCGATCCCGCTGGTCGCGCAGTTGCAGGGCGAAGGCCGGCTGGTGTTCCGCCCCGGCGCGTTCAACCTCGTCGACAGCGTGTTTTCCGGGGCAGAGGGCGGCGGTTTCCCGCTGCTGATCACCACTTCGGACAACTGCCTGGTCACCGCCGAAGGCTATGCCGAATTCATCGACAAGGCGCTTGCGGCCGAGGCCGGGGCCGCCGCTGCCCTCGCCCGCAAGGAAGACGTGATCGCCGCCGATCCGGTCGGACAGAAGAAGTTCTACGAATTCACCGATGGCGGCTATTCCAACTGCAACACCTACTGGATCGGCAGTGCCGAGGCATTGGGCGCGGCGGAGATCATGCGCACCGGCGGGCAGTTCGTGAAATACCCGAGCCGGATCGCCAAGGCGTTCGGGGTGATGAACCTGATCCGGTTCTATTTCGGCTGGGGCGACAAGGACAAGCTGTTCGCGCAGATCTCCAAGCGGTTCGGCTACAAGCTGGTGCCGGTAGTGCTGTCCAACGGCGAGTTCGCCATCGACGTCGACGAGGAACGCTCGTTCGGGATTACCGAGAAGCTGCTCGCCCGGCGCGAGGCGGCCCGGGCTTGAACGCAGTCGCGGACCGGCCATGCGGCGCCTGATCCAGAATATCGGCTGGCTGCTGAGCGGGCGCGCGGTCAACGCCGTGCTCAGCCTGGTGTACCTTGCGCTGGCAACCCGCACGCTGGGGCTGGACGGCTTCGGTTACTTCGCGCTGATCGTCGCGCTGGGGCAGACCGTCACCGGTCTCGCCAACTTCCAGACCTGGCAGTTCGTGGTCCGCTGGGGTGCTAGCGGCAACGGTCCGGGCGAAGCGACCGGATTCGCCATCGCGCTCGATTTTCTCAGCGTGATCCTGGGCACGATCATGGCCGCAGGTCTGGTGTGGAGCGCCCAGCACTGGCTGCCGCTGCCAGACGACCTGCTGTG
>JAHDXX010000166.1:0-5907 GCA_023384025.1 Sphingomonadaceae bacterium | reverse complement strand
TTGCGTAGTGTCGCTGCTGGCGATGCGATCGACCCCCACTGGCCTGCTGCGGCTGCGCTTCCAGTTCGGCCGGGCGACCGCGGCAGAGGCGGTTCAACCAATTGTGCGGGCGATTGGCGCCATTGTCGCGGCGGTCTACATGCCTACGGTGCTGGGCTTCATCATCGCCTGGGCGGTCGCCGAAGTTGCGGTGGCAATCGCGCTGTGGGTGGCTGCAGCATGGCACGAACGGGTTGATTTCTCGCAGATCAGCCTGCGCAGGATTCCGCGCGATTACCCCGACGCATGGCGCTTCGTATGGTCGACCAACATGAGCGGCAGCCTCAATGTCGGGGGCAAGCAGGTGATGATCCTGCTGGTGGGCGCCATTGGCGGGGAAGCGTTTGCCGGGGGTTTCCGGGTCGCTTCCCAGCTTGGCCAGGCACTGGTGCAACTGGCGCAGACGGTGTCAAAGGCGATCTACCCCGAGCTGGTCCACGCGCAGGAAGCGGCGCACGACATTGCCCGGCGCATGGCCAACATCGCGCTGGTCGGGGGTGTGCTGGCGGTGCTGTTCGCGCTGTTCTTCGGCCGCTGGGGGCTGGTCGCGATTGCCGGGCCGGAATTCCGGGTGGTCTACTGGGCAATGGTGATCCTCGCCATTGCCGGGGCGATCGAGCTGGTCGGGGCGAGCCTCGAATCGCTGCTTGTTTCCGCAGGCAAGGCGGGCACAGCATTCCTGGTGCGCGCCGTGCCCACCCTGCTCGCGCTGGCACTGCTTGAAGTGGCAATGGACTGGAACGGGCTGAAAGGGGCAGCCTTCACCGTGCTCGGCTCCAGCGCGCTGGCGGTGATCGGGTTCTGGGTTGCGATTATCTCTCTGCAGCAGATCCACATCACGGTGGACCCGCCTGCCAAGCGCGAAACCAGCTAGGGTCAGGACCCTAGGAAACCCCGAGGACCGAAGCTTCCTGCCGCAGCCGTTCGGCATCGCCCGGATTGGCGGCAATCGCATCCTTCAGCGCCTTGCTCGCCTTGTCCGGCTGGCCCAGCGTGACGCGGCTGCGCATTAGCATGACCCAGCCATCGACATTGGACGGATCGCCCTTCAGCCGTTCCTCGAGCCGGGCGACCATCCCTTCGGCCATGTCGCGCTGCTCGCCAGGAGCCATCGCCCGCGCTGCATCGATCTGCTGCTGGCTGGGGCCGGGGATCGCTTCGCCGGCAGTCAGCTGCGGCACGTCCGGACGCCCCTTCATGGCGGCAGCGATGCGGGGTTCGACTTCGATCTGGTTGATCTTGCCGACCTGCCGGATCGTCGCGATCAGGTTCTCCTCGTACACGGCACCCGGCGGGGCTTCGGCGAGGATGGCGAGCCATTCCTTGATCGCGCCTTCGTGATCGCCGCCCATGTCGCGTTTGGCGGCAAGGTAATAGCGGGCCCGTTGCTGCTTGGGATCGAGCTCCAGCGCTTTCTCGAAAGCGGCCACCGCGAGCGGCGGCATCGGATCATCCTTGCTTGCGAGCACCCGCGCTTCGCCCAGCGCGCCCCACAGTTCAGCCGAATCCGGCGCCCCTTCGACCGCCTGACGATAGGCCTTGGCCGCCTGCTCGTATTGCCCGTCAGCATAGTAGGCAAAGCCGAGGTCCTGCCAAGCCTGCCAGTCGAGCGGGTTCGCCCGCGCCTTGGCCTCAAGCTCGGCGATGGTCAGCGGCTGCGACGGATCGGTCACTGCGGCGGGGGCACCTCCATCATCGGGCGACCATGCGCGCCATGCCACAGTGCCGATGGCAAGCACGGACGCGCCGAGCAGGGCGACCAGGCCAACTCGGGACACGGTCTTGCGACCGGACGATTCTGGTGCCGGTTCGGCGGAATTCTCGGTTTCTCCCATATCCATGGGCTAGCATTTGCTTCCGGGACGAGCAATTGCCTCTGGCATTTCCGGGGCAATTGCCTAGGATGCCCGACAACAAGAAAACAATCGGGGTCGCGGGATCGCTAGCGGGGGTAGCGGATGCCGGATCGTGTCAAAGTGGCTATTGTTGGTTCGGGCCCGGCCGGGCTCAGTGCTGCTGCGCGTGCTGCGCAGCTGGGCATGAGCCACGTCCTGCTGGAAAAGACCGACCACCTGTCGGACACCATCTACAAGTACCAGAAGGGCAAGCACGTCATGGCGACGCCCAGCAACCTGGTGCTGCGTTCGGATCTCGATTTCGAAGCGGGCAAGCGCGAGACCATTCTCGGCATCTGGGACGAGCAGATCGATGGCCACAAGGTCAACGTCATGCTCAACGCCGAAGTCAACGCGATCACCGGCAAGAAGGGCGAATTCACGATCGCGCTGAAGAACGGCCAGAAGGTCGAGGCAGAAGCGATCGTCCTCGCCATCGGCACGCAGGGCAACCCCAATCTGGTGCGCTGCCCGGTGGGCGAAGGGGCGCAGGTCCAGTACCAGCTCGACGACCCCGGCGAATACGTTGACGAGCACATTACGGTGATCGGCGCAGGCGACGCGGGAATCGAGAACGCGATTGGCCTTGCCACCGACCCGCAACAGCGCAACCAGGTCACCATCATCAACCGGTCGGCCGATTTCGCCACTGCCAAGGCGGCCAACGTCGCCGCCTTGCGCGCGATGGAAGCGGAGGGGCGCCTGACGGTTCTGGTCGAAACCACCGCGCAGGCGATCAACAAGGGCGAAATCATCTTCGACACGCGCGACGGCGAATTGCGCGCACCGTGCGACCGGGTCATCGCGCGCATGGGCTCCGCCCCGCCCCGCGCCTTTGTCGAGGGCATCTGCGCCGAATTCGAGGAGAAGGACGGGCGCAAGGCCATCAAGCCGGGCACCGGGGTGGAATTCACCAGCCCCGACCGTGTCGCCTATCCCAAGCTGTCGCCGACCTTCGAATCGACTGTCCCCGGGGTGCACGTGATCGGCGCGCTCGCCGGTTACCCGCTGATCAAGCACTGCATGAACCAGGGCTACGACGTCGTCGAGTTCCTCAACGGCAACGCCGATCTCAAACCGGCCGACGAGCCGATCCTGGCAGAGCGGTTCGCCCCCCTGCCCGGTCGCCGCTCGGTCGACGAATGGCTGGAGACCTTCCGCCAGAACGTCGTCATCCTGCAGGAGCTGTCGCCGCTGCAGATGCGCGAGCTCATGCTCGATAGCAAGGTCGCGCATTACAGCACAGGCGACGTGATCTTCGTCCGCAATGATCCGGGATCGTCGATGTTCGCCATCGCCGAAGGCTCGGTGCTGGTCGAGATCAATCCCAACGACCCGTCGATCACTGTCCCCATCGGGCAGGGCTCAATCTTCGGCGAGGTCGGCCTGATTTCCGGCCGCCGCCGCGGCTCGACCATCCGCGCGGCCGAACCGACCACGGTGATGGAACTGTCGCGCAATGCTGCGCTGAAGCTCATCTCCACCGTTCCTGCTGCCGGACGCGCGGTCAACCGGATCACCACCGAGCGGCAGCTGCTGCAGATGTTCGGCTCCGGCCTGACCCCGGCCGACCTGACCGAGCTGGTCGAAGCGGCGGAAACCGTCGAAATCCGCGCCGGGCAGAAGGTGATCGAGGAAGGCAACGACGACAACGATTTCTACATCATCCAGCGCGGCTCGATGGTGGTGGAGAAGGAAATCGGCGGCAATCCGGTGTTCCTGTCGTACCTTCCGGCAGGGTCCTACGTCGGCGAAATGGCGGTGATCGACGGGTCGAAGCGCACGGCCACGGTCAAGGCCGCGATCAAGAGCCAGGTCATCCGTTTCCCCGGACAGGCTTTCGCCCGCCTACTCGACGCCAAACCGGCGCTGCGCGAACGCATCCTCAAGGACATGGCCGGGCGGCGCGAGATCAACCGCTTCATCGAAGCGCAGAAGCAGGGCTTCTCCGGCGCAGTCGACATGTATTCGCAGACCGCGCAGTTCCTCGTCGACAACGGCCTTGGCGAAGCAACCGATGTGCTGCTGATCGACGAGAAGCTGTGTGTCGGGTGCGACAACTGCGAGAAGGCCTGCGCCGACAGCCACGAAGGGCTCAGCCGGCTCGACCGCGAGGCGGGCAAGACCTACGCCCACTTGCACGTGCCGACCAGCTGCCGCCACTGCGAGCATCCGCACTGCATGGCCGACTGCCCGCCCAACGCGATCAAGCGCGGCCCCGATGGCGAGGTCTTCATCGACGAGACCTGCATCGGCTGCGGCAACTGCCAGCGCAATTGCCCCTATGGCGTGATCCGGCTCGATGCCAAGCCACCGCCAAAGCCGTCCTTGCTCAGCTGGCTGCTGTTCGGCGCCGGCCCGGGGCCGGGCGAGGCATCCTACAAGTGGCGCAAGAAGCACACCGACAAGGAAGCACCCAAGGTCGCGATCAAGTGCGACATGTGCTCAGGGATTGAGGGCGGTCCGGCCTGCGTGCGGGCGTGCCCGACCGGCGCCGCGATCCGTGTCGCGCCGGAGAAATTCCTCACCTTTACCAAACTGACCGAGGAGGCGAACTGATGGCTTCGGTGCCGGAGCGCGATTTCGCCTTCCACGACCAGCGGCGCGATACGGATCACGAGAGCTTCCTCTCGCACCGGAACATGCGCTGGCTCAAGGTTGCCACTGCGCTGTGCGTGGCCGCCTTCGCGACCTATTTCCTGATCGATGTTGACCCGCGCCACAATGGCGGCAGCTGGTATGGCTATACCCTGGGCACGATCGGCCTGTTGCTGATCGTCTGGCTCTCGCTGCTCGGCATCCGCAAGCGCAACATGACCCGCGGCAAGTGGAGCCTGAAGGCCTGGACCAGCGCCCATGTCTATCTCGGCCTTGCACTGATCGTGATCGGCACGCTGCACACCGGGTTCCAGCTGGGCTGGAACGTACACACGCTGGCCTGGGCGCTGATGATGCTGGTGATCCTGTCAGGCATCTACGGCATCGTGGTCTATGCCACCCTTCCCACGGCCCTCAGCAACAACGCGCGCGAGATGACCCGGGCGCAGATGGTCGAGGCGCTGGAGGCGATCGACCGCCAGCTGGACGCCGCCGCGCAGCCGCTGGAGCGGGCGCGGGCGGACCTCGTCATCGCGGCGCTGGAAGAAGACGTGTTCGGCGCCGGAGTGCTCTCGCGGCTGACCGGGCGCTATCCGCGCTGCCGGACGACTTTCGCGCTGGAGAATTTCGGCATCGGGATGACCCCGAACGAAACCGAGGACCGGGTTCGCACACTGCTTGGCCGCCGCAAGGCCCAGCTTGAGCAGATCCGCCGCGCGATGAAGATCCGTGCCCGACTGGAAGTCTGGCTCTACATCCATATCCCTGCAACGATCGCCCTGCTCGCCGCGCTGACCGCGCACGTGATCAGCGTGTTCTATTACTGGTGAGGGGCGCGCGATGGCTTTCCTGATCCGCTCCATCGATTTCACCGCTGACGGGCGCGAGATCGTCCGCGACCGGCAAGTGGCCGAAGCCGCAATCGGCATCGGTCGAGCAGCCGAGAATACGCTGCACCTGCCGGACCTTGCGGTCGAACAGGAGCATGCCCGGATCGAACCGGCTGCCGATGGCAAGCTGCGCATCAGCGCGGTGGGCACGCTCGGCTTCACCATGGACGGGCGCAAGATTACCGAAGCCGAGTTCGATCCCCGTGCGGGCCACGAATTCGCTTTCGGCACTTACCGCCTGACCGTGACGCAGGAAGGCAGCGAGCCTGTCACGGTGACGGTTCGCCAGGTTACCGACGACGAAGGCTGGGGTGACGTGGTGCGCAATTTCGCGCTCGCCAGTGCCCTTCCCGGCAAGCGCGCCATGGCCTGGATCGGCCTCGGCGCGATCCTGCTTGCGTTTCTCGCGGTGCCGATCTGGTCGAACCTGACCCGCGATCCGGTCAAGCCGGATTACGACAAGCCGGGTCAGGTGATGTGGGATG
>JAHDXX010000165.1 GCA_023384025.1 Sphingomonadaceae bacterium | reverse complement strand
GGAACATTTCCTTAGTCAGCGTGGTGCCCTTGCGCAGCGAGAGCAGCTCGAGCATCGCATATTCCTTGCCGGTCAGGTGGACGCGGGCTCCGTCGACTTCGACGGTCTTGGCGTCGAGGTTGACCGCGAGCTTGCCGGTGCGGATGACCGACTGGCTATGGCCCTTGGAGCGGCGCACCACGGCATGGATGCGGGCGACCAGTTCCTCGCGGTGGAACGGCTTGGTCACGTAGTCGTCAGCCCCGAAGCCGAAGCTGCGGATCTTGCTGTCCATTTCCGAGATGCCCGAGAGGATCAGCACCGGCGTCTGCACCTTGGCGACGCGGAGCTTCTTCAGAACATCGTACCCGTGCATGTCGGGCAGGTTCAGGTCGAGCAGGATGATATCGTAATCGTAGAGCTTGCCGAGGTCCAAACCCTCCTCGCCCAGATCGGTCGAGTAGACATTGAAACCTTCGGTAGTGAGCATGAGCTCGATCGCCTTGGCCGTTGTCGGCTCGTCTTCGATCAACAGTACACGCATGGGTATCCCCCTTTGCCCCGAACCTCGTGCGGTAATGCCCCCTTAAAGGGTGTTGCCCGCGATTAACCACAAATCGTCTGAACGAAAAAGGTTAACGGCAGGTAAAGGGCGCGAGCGATTTGTGGTAGAGTCTTTCGGGTAACAGTCCCGTCGATGCATTCGGATGCAATGACAGTCACGTCGGGGTGGCCCTATCAATCTGTCTCTGCGACAGTGCTAACCATGATGGACTTGCACGTTGCCCGATCGTTGTGTGCTGCAGCGGCGGCGTTTCTTGGACAGCCGGTCGAACCACGAAGATGGTTGCGGGGTGGTGACGAATCCCGTGTCCTCAAAGTCCGGGCAGCCGGTACTGATCTTGTGGCAATCGCGACATCGAGCCGATTATCTAATGACGAGATCGCTTGGGCTCATGCTGTCGCACGTCACGCGCACGAATCCGTTCCGGAGGTAGTCATTCCGATTGTGCGAAATGGCCAGAGCACGGTGAGGTGGGGCAACGGGTGTGTGGCTGTTTATCCCTTTGTCGCAGCAAAACTGGCCAAACGGACCTCACCGAGACACCGGATCGCGGCGGCAGGCCTGCTGGCCAGGCTGCATCGCGCTCTGCTTGGCTGGAAGGGAGGGCAGCGCCCTGCCTCGAAAAGCGCGACTCCGCCGCCGCCGCTGCCGCCAGCCATGGCCGATATTGAACTGGCCATATGGTGGCGGGAGCAACAGTCCAGTGCACTAAGTTCGGCGATTCATGGGGATTATTATCAGCGTAATCTGCTCTGCCTTGGCGAGGCGATAGTGGGCGTGATCGACTGGCACGACGCGCAGGTCGGGCCGCTGGCGGTTGAAGTCGCCGGAGCCACTTTCGAGTTCTGTCGCGACTCCGGTAATCGGCTCGATACCGGTGCGGCGCAATTGTTCATTGATGCGTATCGGGCGAGCGGGGGGCCTGTGCCAAACGCGGAAATCGCTGTCCTGAGCAACTTCATGCGGGTCTGGCTGCAACGCGATGTCGCGCTCAACCTCTTATGTGGTGCGCAGCCAGGCGATCCTTATATTCAGCGACAAGTGGCCGCCTTCAGACGTCTTGTGGACGAGGCA
Organism: Sphingomonadaceae bacterium; assembly: GCA_023384025.1. GTDB lineage: Bacteria > Pseudomonadota > Alphaproteobacteria > Sphingomonadales > Sphingomonadaceae > 34-65-8. The sequence goes on along the minus strand of JAHDXX010000165.1, from coordinate 5,584 downwards.
TGGGTTCCACGGTGATGATCCATGCGATGAAATGGAGGTGCAGCGCGCAGGCGTAGGTCACCCCAATCCCGCCAGCTTTTTCTGCCGCCGCCTTTGCACTGACGATCCGATCCCGATCGCCTCGCGGTATTTCGCCACGGTGCGGCGGGCGAGGTCGAAACCTTCGGCCTTGAGCATCTCGACCAGGGTATCGTCGCTGAGGATCTTTGCCGGGTCCTCCGCATCGCACAGCGCGCGGATGCGGGCCTTGACCGCCTCGGCGCTGGCGCCTTCGCCCTCCGCGCCGCCGCCTACCCCGCTGGTGAAGAAGTACTTCAGCTCGAAGGTGCCGCGCTCGCAGTGGAGGTACTTGTTGCTGGTCACCCGGCTGATCGTGCTCTCGTGCATCCCGATCGCTTCAGCAACGCGGGCGAGCGTGAGCGGGCGCAGTTCGGACACGCCCTTGCGGAAGAATCCGTCCTGCTGCTTCACGATCTCGGCGGCGGTCTTGAGGATTGTCCGCTGCCGCTGGTCCAATGCCTTGATCAGCCAGTTGGCATCGGTCAGCTTCTCGTTGAGCCACGCCTTGCTCGCCTTGTCGGTGCAGCCCTGGCGCAGCTCGACATAGTATTCGCGGTTGATGACGAGGCGCGGCAGGGTCGCTTCGTTGACGCGGATATCCCACCCGCCGTCGGGCGTGGCGCGCAGCAGCAGGTCGGGGGTGACGGGCGCTTCCTCGCCGCCGCCAAAGCGCAGGCCGGGCTTGGGATCGTAGCCGCGAAGCTCCGCCAGCATGTCGGCGAAATCCTCGTCATCGACCTGGCACATGCGCTTCAGCCGGGCGAACTCGCCGCGTGCGAGCAGGTCGAGGTTGTCGACCAGGCGCGCCATGCACGGGTCGTAACGATCCGCCTCCTGCGCCTGCAGGGCAAGACATTCGGACAGCGAGCGCGCGCCAACCCCGGTCGGATCGAGCGACTGGACCACCCTGAGTGCCCGTTCCGCCTCGGCGAGGGGAATGCCGAGCTCGTCCGCTACTTCGCGCAAGGGGGAGGTGAGATAACCGGCCTCGTCGAGCAGGCCGATCAGGTGGCGCGCGACCGCTTCCTCGCGCGCATCGCCCACTACCGCGCCGACCTGCGCTTCCAGGTGGTCGGCGAGGCTGGGCGCGGCTGCACCCCGCTCGTCGATACCGGGAAGGTCATCCGATCCGCCGCCGGAGGAGAGCGCCGAACCCCATTCGCCGTCCCCGGTGTCGCGGTCCCGGTCAAGCGCGTCGGGATCGATATCGAGCGCGCTGTCATCTCCGATCGCGAGATCAGCGCTGGGTTCGTCGGGCGCGGGCGGTGCACCCTCGCCGGCTTCGCGCGACACTTCGCCTGCTTCGAGCAGCGGGTTCGCTTCCAGCGCCTCGCCGATGAAGGCCTCGATCTCGAGGTTCGACAGCGCCAGCAGCTTGATCGCCTGCTGCAATTGCGGCGTCATCACCAGCGATTGCGATCGGCGCAGGTCGAGGCGGGGGCCGAGGGCCATGTGGCAAGACCCCTAATCCGTTCGCCCTGAGCTTGTCGAAGGGCCGCACTTCAACTTCGGCGGCCTCACCTGAAGAGAAGAACGGTGCTTCGACAAGCTCAGCACGAACGGTCTTTGGGTTGTTGAAGTGCCCTGCATCACAATGTGAACGATTCGCCCAGGTAAAGCCGCCGCACGTTCTCGTCCGCGACGAGGTCCTGCGGGCTGCCGGCAAACAGGACCTGCCCGCCGTAGATGATGCAGGCCCGGTCGACGATGTCGAGCGTCTCGCGCACGTTGTGGTCGGTGATCAGCACCCCGATGCCGCGCTGCTTGAGGTCCTTCACCAGGTCGCGGATATCGCTGATCGAAAGCGGGTCGATCCCCGCGAAGGGCTCGTCGAGCAGCATGATCGACGGGTTGGCGGCGAGTGCGCGGGCGATTTCGCACCGGCGCCGTTCGCCGCCCGAAAGCGCCATCGCCGGGCTGGTGCGCAGCCGGGTGAGGCCGAATTCGTCGAGCAGCCGCTCCAGCTCGGCGGCGCGCACGGCCTTGTCGGGCTCGACCATTTCCAGCACCGAATTGATGTTCTGCTCCACCGTCATCCCGCGGAAGATGCTGGTTTCCTGCGGCAGGTAGCCGAGGCCCAGAATCGCGCGGCGATACATCGGCAGGTTGGTTACGTCCTCGCCATCCATCAGGATGCGGCCGGAATCAGGGCGAACCAGGCCCATGATCGAATAGAAGCAGGTCGTCTTGCCCGCGCCGTTGGGGCCGAGCAGGCCAAGCACCTCGCCCTTGCCCACGGTCAGCGAGATATCGGTCAGCACCGCGCGCTTGTCATAGCTCTTGGCGATGGAAATCACCTCGAGCCCGCCCTGTGGCAGCGGGGCGGATGCGGTGGCAGCGGGGCGTTCGGCCGTTGTGGTCGTGCTCATGCGCGCACATCTAGCAGGGCACGGGCGGCTGAAAAGGGCCATTGTCCCCGAATTGGCAGGATTCCTGCATACCGTTCACCGCGGTCGACGAATGGTTAGCGGTCTTGCCATCGCGGGCCGTGCATGAAATAGTCCGAGTCGGAGAGAGGACAGGGGCTACGCCGATGAACAAGGCACTCGATGGAGCGGGCGATCGCAACGCCGCATCCGCCACCCGCCGCACGCTGGACTGGCGCAAGAAGATGAGCGACACCGTCGCCTATTCGCTGCTTGCCTACACCGGGCTGCACATCTTCGTCACCGTCGGGGCGATCCAGGCAACCGGCGCGAAGACACTTTCGCTGCTGGCGCTGGTCATTCTGGTGTTCGGGATCATCCCGCTGTGGCGCAAGTTCGAGAAACGCTGGGCCAGCCTGACCGACGGGCAGGCAAGCGATCCGGCCTATGCCCAGGCCTACCGGCGTGACCAGATCCTCGTCTGGGCGCTGGCGATCGGCCTGCCGGTCGGACTGACCATGGTGCTGAAGGCGCTGGTCGCGCTGGCCTGAACCGGGCGGGGCTCAGCCCTTGGCCTGATACCGCTCGATGGCTTCCATCACCATGCGGCGCGCATCTTCCGCGTCGCCCCACTTGCCCACGCGCACCCACTTTTCCTTCTCCAGGTCCTTGTAGTGGGTGAAGAAGTGCTCGATCTGCTGGAGCACGATCGAGGGCAGGTCCTTGCGTTCGCCGACATCGGAATAATAGGGGAAGGTCGAATCGACCGGCACGCAGACGAGCTTCTCGTCGCCGCCGTGTTCGTCTTCCAGATGGAGCACACCGATAGGCCGCGCGCGGACCACGCAGCCGGGAATGAACGGGCTGCGGCTGATCACCAGCGCATCGATCGGGTCGCCATCGTCTGAAAGGGTATGCGGCACGAAGCCGTAGTTGGCCGGATAGCGCATCGGGGTGTGCAGGATGCGATCGACGAACAGCGCGCCCGATTCCTTGTCGAACTCGTACTTCACCGGCTCGCCCCCGGTGGGCACTTCAATGATGACGTTGAGGCTCTCGGGCGGGTTGTCGCCGACGGCAATCTTGCTGATATCCATGGGCGGGGCCTTTAGCGGCGGGCAGGCAACCTGCCAACCGAGACTTTTGTGCAAGTGCGAAGGAAGGGGGGTGTTTCTCGCAGAGACGCAGAGGAAAGAGGGACGGGGAGACCTGTCTCCCGCGGCGAAGCCGCAGTTTGGTTCACACAAAGACACGAAGATGGCAGTTTGCTGGTCTGATGGACCGCCAACTTCGTGTCTTTGTGTGAGATAAAAAGCCGCTGCGCGGCGGGTGCTAACTCTCAAGTCTCCCTTTCCTCTGCGTCTCTGCGAGAAACCGTTCTGCCTTCCGATTGCGCAAAGCACACTGACCGCCTAACTGCGCGCGAATGAGCAAGAACACCCCTCAGGCCATTCGTGGCACCCAGGATATCTTCGGCGCCGATGCCGAGGCGTTCGCCTTCGTGGTCGAGACCTTCGAGCGCGTGCGCAAGCTCTATCGCTTCCGCCGGGTCGAAATGCCCGTGTTCGAAAAGACCGAGGTGTTCAGCCGCGCCATCGGCGAGACGACCGATGTCGTCTCCAAGGAAATGTACAGCTTCGAGGATCGCGGCGGTGAGAGCCTGACCCTGCGCCCCGAGTTCACCGCCGGGATCGCCCGCGCCTTCCTCACCAACGGCTGGCAACAGCACGCGCCGCTGAAGGTCGCCACCCACGGCCCGCTGTTCCGCTACGAGCGCCCGCAGAAGGGCCGCTACCGCCAGTTCCACCAGATCGACGCGGAGATCATCGGCGCGGCTGAACCACAGGCCGACGTCGAGCTGCTTGCCATGGCCGACCAGGTCATTCGTGAACTGGGGATCCAAGGCGTCACGCTGCACCTCAACACTCTAGGCGACGGCGAGACCCGTAGCGCCTGGCGCGCGGCGCTGATCGACTATTTCGGCGTGGTGAAGGGCGAGCTGAGCGAAGACTCGCAGGAACGGCTGGAGAAGAATCCGCTCCGCATCCTCGACAGCAAGGACCCGCGCGACCGCAAGTTCGTCGCCGATGCGCCGAAGATCGACACGTTCCTGTCGGATGAGGCGCAGGCGTTTTTCGAAGCGGTCACCAACGGGCTGGATGCCGCAGGTGTGAAGTGGGTGCGGGCGGAGAGCCTCGTGCGCGGGCTCGATTACTACCGCCACACCGCGTTCGAGTTCATCCCTGACGAGGGGAGCGAGGCGGCCTCGAAGCTAGGATCACAAAGCACGATCCTCGGCGGTGGTCGCTACGATGGGTTGATGGAAAGCCTCGGCGGCGCACCGACGCCTGCGGTCGGCTGGGCCGCGGGGATCGAGCGGCTGGCGATGCTAGTTGGCGGACCTGAAGTGTCTTTCGATCCGACGCCAGTTCTTGCAGTGATCCCGGATAGTCCTTCAATGAGAGCAGAAGCAGATCGTATCGCCGCCCACCTTCGATCACTAAGCTCCGGTGACTACTATATCTGGTCTGCCTTCAAGCAGCATGGCCGCAAGCTGGCTGACAAAGCGAAGAATGATGGTGTGGATGCCATATTATTTGTTCGCGACGTGCCCGACGTTGATGATCGTCTGCACCTCACGAACGTATCTGCGCCGAGCGAGGAGGCAATGCGCGAAATGTTCTATGTTCTTGCTAGGTTGCCTGCTCCCTATCGTGCGCTTTCGGGCGAGAATTAGCATCCCCCACTCGTCGCCCCGGGCTTGACCCGGGGCTGGGCTTCCTTTTCCCCCGCCCGCTATTAGAAAGCCAAGGCCCGCATCAAGTGCGGGCCGACGATCGAAGAGACCGAAGTGCAAATCCCCGCCGAACGCCTTGACCAGATCGCCCATCGCTTCGCCGAGCTCGAGGCGCGGATGGCTTCGGGTACGTTGGAGGGGGCTGCGTTTATCCAGGCCAGCCGCGACTATGCCGAGCTGGAGCCGGTCGCCAAGGCTGCTGGCCTCGTCGCCGCCATGCGCGAGGAAGTCGCCGCGCTGACCGAAATGCTCAGCCTCCCCGAATTCAAGGCCATGGCCGAGGAAGAGCTGGCGACCATCCGCCAGCAATTGCCCGAGCTGGAGCGCCAGCTCGCCATTGCGATGCTGCCGCGCGACAGCG
>JAHDXX010000164.1 GCA_023384025.1 Sphingomonadaceae bacterium | reverse complement strand
CCGGATCCTCGGCGGCGTAAAGGCACAGACCGGCGAGGCCGGCGAAACCCGGCGTGGCGTGCGCTTCGGGGAGCCCGCGCAAGGTGGCTGGCTTGCCGATCCGGACCGGGCGGCCCAAGGCCGTCTGCGCAAACTCGGCCATTCCGGCCAATTCCGCCCCGCCGCCGGTGAGCACGACCTGTCCGCCCTTGGCGCCAGAGAAGCCCATATCCTTCAGCGCCTTGCCTATATCGGTCGTCAGGCGCGCAAGTTCCTCGGTGATGACGGAGACAAGCTCCGCACGCGGGATCCGGTTGGCTTCGGCATTCCCCGTCGCACCGGCCTCCGCCGCCGCCTCGCCCGGCCCCAGCACCGGGATCATCTCGCGGTGGTCGGTGCGGCTGGCGATGGCCGAGCCGGATACGCACTTGAGCCGTTCGGCCTGGAACCGGCGAATGCCGAATGCCGAAGCCACTGCATCGGTAATGTCACCCGAACCGCGCGCGATCGGCTGCAGGCCCAGCAACATTCCCCCGGCATAGACCGAGACATTGGTCACTTCACCGCCGATCTCGACCAGCGCTGTGCCGAGATCGCGCTCCTCGGGCGAAAGGCAGGCAAACCCGCTGGCAATCGGTGCTGCGACAATCGCCTCGACCGAGAGGTGGGCATTCTCCACCGCTTCGATCAGGTTCCTGACCGGGGCGCCGTCTGCCAGCATCACATGAACGTCCACCCCCAGCCGCTCGGCATGAAGGCCTTTGGGGTTGGCGACGCCATGGGCACCATCGAGTGTGTAGTGCGCGGGCTGCGCATGAAGCACCATGCGACCGTCAGGCTGGATGCTGTGGCGGGCGAGCACCAGCAGTTGCTCGATGTCGTCTTCCTCGATCCGCCGTCCGCCGATGTCGATCTCCACCCGCGCGACCTGACTGGCAAGGCCGGCACCGGAACAGCCGACCCATACGCTCGACACCCGTGTACCCGCCGCCTTTTCCGCCCGTTCCACCGCGTCACGGATGGCATAGGTTGCCGCTGCCATGTCGGTGACATAGCCGCGGCGGATGCCTTGGCTGGCGCGGTGGCCGGTGCCCAGGACGATCATCTCGCCGGTCTCGGACAGGCCGAGGATCATCGCCGAAATGCGGAAAGACCCGGCATTGACGGCTGCAAAGACCTTGGAGATGCGGGGCAGCGCCATCAGTTGCTCTCCTTCGCTTGCGCCTGTTCGGTGGCACGGCCGGGCACGCGCATGATCACCCGGTCAGGCACGCGCATGTCGAAGCGGGCGACCTTGCCCCCGATCAGGCGGTTCTGGCCATCGAGCCGCGCGAACGAAACCAGCGCCCCCGATGCCGGATCTTCGCCCTGTGGCAAGGCGACGATCTGGCCGGTCTTGAAGGTCAGGTTCCAGCGGCGATTGCCGATCCATTCGGCACTTGCCACTTGTGGACGCAGCGCCGGAGCGCTGTCGAGCAGCTTGCCCAGCGCCGGGATCTGTTTCGCTGCCCCCGGCCCTTCGACCAGTAGCATGCCCCTGGCATTCGCCCTGGAGATGGGTTCGAGTTCTGCGCCGGTGTCATCGATCAGCACCAGCCGGTCCGGCTTGCGCAGGACAGCGTGCGGCACCCGCTCGACCACGTCGATCACCAGGGTATCGGGCAACTGGCGCGAAACGCGGGCATCCTTGACCCACGAGAGCGCCAGCAATTCCTTGCGCAAGGCTTCCAGATCGACAAACGGCATCGGCTCGTCGCGCTGCGCCAGCGCCGTTTCGTAGACCTTGAGCTCGTTCATCCGCTCGACCCCGGTCACGCGGACGCGGCGGACCTGGAACCCGGCATCGACCGCCACAATGCCCAGCTGATGGCGCGCCAATGCGGGCACGCCGGCCATGCTGGCGACGACCCAGGCGAGCGTCGCTGCAAGACCAAGGACAATCGCGAGAAACGCGCGCTCGAGCTGTTCCTGCGTGAACGGCAGCACGGCCAGCACGGAGTCAACGAACGACCCGGTGCGTGCCTGCGCCCTTCGCGCGGCCTGCCGCCGTCCGTTTGCTGCTGCCACCCGGCGCGCGGCCGGTGCCTTGCGCGTGACCTTAGCCATGCTTGCCCCCGCTTTTCCCGTGTACCCGCAAGGCCTCGGCGACGATGGCCTCGACCAGGTCCTCGTAACTCATCCCGCAATAGCGTGCCTGCTCCGGCACCAGGCTGAGCGGGGTCATGCCCGGCTGGGTGTTGGTCTCCAGCACGAACAGCCCGTCTTCGCCCTGCTCGTCATCCCAGCGGAAATCGGTCCGGCTGCATCCCTTGCACCCCAGCACCCGGTGCGCACGGACGGCATAGTCCATGCACAGCGCGGCAATGTTGTCCGGGATCCGCGCCGGGCAGACATGCTCCGTCATTCCGTCGGTGTACTTGGCATCGAAGTCATAGAAACCGGATTTGGGCACCAACTCGGTCACGGTCAGCGCGCGCGGGCCATCCGGGCCGTCGATCACTGCGACGGTCATCTCGCGCCCGCGAATGTACGGTTCGGCGAGTAGCTGGGCGAATTCCTGCCACGGGCCCTTGCTCTCGCGCGCGATCGGGTTGCCGTAGTTGCCCTCGGCGGTGACAATCGCGACCCCGACCGAGGAGCCTTCGTTGACCGGCTTAAGCACATAGGGCCGCGGCAGGGGGTCTCGCTGGTACAGTTCCTCGCTCTGGACGATCCGCCCGCCGGGCATCGGCACGCCGTGCGGCACCAGCGCCTGCTTTGTCAGCTCCTTGTCGATCGCGATCACAGACGTGGCGAGACCGGAATGGGTATAGGGCACGCCCATCAGGTCGAGCATGCCCTGCACCGTGCCATCCTCCCCCGGCACGCCGTGGAGCGCATTGAATACCACGTCCGGCGCGGCCTCGGCGATACGGGCAGCGACCTGCCGGTCCATGTCGATCCGGGTCACCCGGTGCCCGCGCGCCTCCAGCGCCTTGGCGACGCCTTCGCCGGACATCAGCGAGACAGGCCGTTCGTTGGCCCAGCCGCCCATCAGGACTGCGACGTGGAGTTTGGCTAGCGACACGCGAAAAACCTCCGTTCGGTTCGAGCGCAGTCGAGAACCGGCGCGTAAACCGTGTCTCGACTGCGCTCGACACGAACGGATGCAGGACAAAGGTTCATGCCCGCCCCACCCGCTGGATTTCCCATTCAAGGCTCACGCCTGATCTCTCCTTGACCCGGCGGCGCACTTCCTCGCCCAGCGCTTCGATCTCGCTGCTGGTCGCTTCGCCGGTGTTGATGAGGAAATTGGTGTGCTTCTCGCTCACCTGCGCCCCGCCCATGGTGAGGCCGCGGCACCCGGCTTCGTCAACCAGTTGCCAGGCTTTCTTGCCTTCGGGGTTCTTGAACGTGCTGCCGCCGGTCTTGCTGCGAAGCGGCTGGCTGGCCTCGCGGCTGGCGGCGATACGGTCCATCTCCGCCTGGATCGCGCCCGGTTTACCGGGATGACCGCGGAACCGCGCGGCGACCACGATCGCGCCTTCCGGCAATTCGCTGTGGCGGTAGGTATAGCCCAATGCCTCGACCGGAAGGGTCGTCAGTTCGCCCGAGCGCAGCACCACGTCGCAGTCGACCAGAATGTCCTTGACCTCGCCGCCATAGGCCCCGCCGTTCATGCGCACGAACCCGCCGACCGTGCCGGGGATTGAACGGAGGAATTCGAGCCCCGCAATGCCACGATCGCGTGCGGTCGAGGACACGAGGATGCCGCTCGCCCCGCCGCCGCAGTTCAGTATCCTCCCCGGCACGGGGAGGGGGACCAGCGAAGCTGGTGGAGGGGCACCCTCGGCGATGTCAGACCCCAGATGGTCGAAAGCATCAACCCGTGCCCCTCCACCATCCTGCGGATGGTCCCCCTCCCCGTCTCGGGGAGGATTGACAAAGGCAAAGGCCTTGCCCAGCCGCACCACCACGCCCGGCACCCCGCCATCGCGCACGATCAGGTTGGAACCGAGCCCTAGCGCCATTACTGGCACCGCCGGATCGAGATCGCGCAGGAACCCGGTCAGATCGTCAAGGTCAGCCGGTTCGAACAGCCAGTCGGCCGCGCCGCCGCTCTTGAACCAGACCAGCTTGGCGAGCGGCGCGTTCGGCGTGAGCTTGCCCCTGACTTTGGGGAGCGTGTCGGCCATCATCCGGCCTTCCTCGCGGCGATCGCATCGGCGAGGCCAGCCGCCCAGCGGGTGATGTCGCCGGCGCCAAGACACACGACGAGGTCGCCCTCGCCCACTTCGCCCGCCAGCACTTCGGCCAGCGCATCCGGTCCGTCGATGGTCGCCGCGGAACGGTGCCCGCGTGCCTTCAGCCCGCGCACCAATGCAGTCGCGTCAACCCCGTTGATCGGGTCCTCGCCTGCGGTGTAGACCGGGGTGACATAGACCTTGTCGGCATCGTTGAAGCAGGTCTGGAACTCGTCCATCAGGTCGCGCAGCCGGGTAAAACGGTGCGGCTGGGCGACCGCGATCACCTTGCCCGAGGTGCTCTCACGCGCGGCGGCGAGCACGGCGCGGATTTCCACCGGATGGTGGGCGTAATCGTCGATCACCACCGCGCCATTGACTTCACCCACCCGGGTGAACCGGCGGCGCACACCGCCGAAGCTGGCAAAGCCGCTGCGGATAACGTCGTCGGGGCAGCCCATCTCGACAGCCACTGCAATCGCCGCGAGTGCGTTCTGCACGTTGTGTCGCCCCGGCATGGGCAACGAGACGCCCTCGATCCGGCGGTCTTCCTGCCCGCGCTGGCGCACCACCACGTCGAACTGGTTGCCCCCGGCATGCGGGCGCACGTTGACCCCGCAGATATCGGCCTGGAGCGAGAAGCCGTAGGTCACCACCTTGCGGTCGCGCACCTGGCCGATCACCGCCTGCACTTCCGGATGGTCGATGCACAGGATCGCCGCGCCGTAGAACGGGACGTTATGGATGAACTCGACGAATGCGCGCTTCACGCCGTCGAAATCGCCGTAGTGGTCGAGGTGCTCGGGATCGATGTTGGTCACCACCGCAATGGTGCCGTCGAGCCGCAGGAAGCTGCCGTCGCTCTCGTCAGCCTCGACGACCATCCAGTCGGAATCGCCCAGCCGGGCGTTGGAGCCGTATTGCTCGATGATCCCGCCATTGATCACGGTCGGGTCGATCCCGCCCGCATCAAGCAGCGCCGCGATCATGCTGGTGGTGGTGGTCTTGCCGTGCGTCCCGGCGATAGCGACCGTGCTCTTCAGCCGCATCAGCTCGGCAAGCATTTCTGCGCGGCGGACCACCGGGATGCGGTTTTCCAGCGCAGTGGCGACTTCGGGGTTGCTGCGGCGCACTGCGGTGGATGTGACCACCACTGCCACGCCCTCGACGTTCTCCGCCGTATGGCCGACCATCACGGTGATGCCCCGCGCGCGCAGGCGCTGGACGCTCGGCCCTTCGGACAGGTCGGAGCCCTGCACCCGATAGCCAAGGTTGTGCATCACTTCGGCAATGCCGGACATGCCGATCCCGCCGATGCCGACGAAGTGGATCGTGCCGATATCGGTGGAGACGCCCTTCATTCCGCGCGCTCCTTCGCCAGCGCTTCCTTGCCCGCTGCCGCGCGCGCTTCTCCGCCAACGCGGATCACATCCATCAGCACATCGCCGCCAAAACTTTCGACCAGGTCAGCCAGATCCTCAACCGCGCGGGGCCGACCGCAGTTCCACGCTGCATGCGCGGCGGTGGCAAGGGTCTGCGGCTTCTGTGCGAGGACCTGGATCTGCTTGGCCAGCTCCTTGCCCGTGAAATTCGCCTGCCGGATCATCCGTGCCCCGCCCGCCCTGGTCAGTTCGCGGGTGTTGGCGGCCTGGTGGTCGTCGGTCGCGATCGGCAGCGGGATCAGGATTGCCGGGCGACCCACCGCGGTGAGTTCGGCAATGGTCGAGGCCCCGGCGCGGCCGATGAACAGGTGCGCATCCGCAAGGCGCGCGGCCATGTCCTCGAAATAGGTGGCAAGTTCGGCAGGAATGTCGTGTGTGCGATAGCGCTCGCGCACCCGGTCGATGTCTTCCGGGCGGCACTGCTGGGTCACCTGCAACCGCTGGCGCAGCGCGGGGGGGAGCATGGCGAGCCCATCGGGGACCACTTCGGACAACACGCTCGCCCCCTGGCTGCCACCGGTCACCAGCACCTTGAGCAGGCTGTCTTCCGTAAACGCCGGGAATTCCTCGTCACGCAGGACCAGCACTTCCTTGCGCACCGGATTGCCGACGAGGTGGACCTTGCCCGCATGCTTTGCCTTCAGTCGCGCGACATCGGGATAGGCGGTGGCGATGGCCTGCACCCGGCCCGCCAGCAGCCGGTTGACCCGGCCCAGCACCGCGTTCTGTTCGTGCACCAGCGCCGGGATTTGTGCCGAGGTCGCCGCCGCCAGCGCGGGGAAAGCGGGATAGCCGCCGAACCCGATCACCGCGCTCGGCTCGAACGTCTCGAACAGGCGCAGCGCCATACGCCGCCCTTCAAGCACCGCACTCAGGCCCTTGTACCAGTGCAGCGGGTTCTTGCCGAACCGGCCGGCAGGCAGGACATGCGCGGTGAGAAAATCGGGCTTGCCCGGGATCTGCGCGCCGCGCTCGTCCGTGATCAGCGCGACATGGTGTCCGCGCCGCTCCAGTTCGGTCGCCAGTGCGAAGGCAGGGATCAGGTGCCCGCCGGTGCCCCCGGCGGCCAGCACGTAGTGTCGAGAGGCCTTGGTCATGATCCGGCCCCTTCGCGCTTTGCGAGCGTTTCGGCAAGCAGGGCGCGCACTCCGCGGCTGTCACGCGACAGGAACGGATTGCGCCGGGTGATCGCGAGCAGCAAGCCGATCGTCAGGCAGATCGCAATGGTCGAGGAGCCGCCGTACGACACCAGCGGCAGCGTCATCCCCTTCGACGGGAACAGTTGCAGGTTGACGAGGATGTTGATGAACGCCTGCCCGCCAACTTGCGTGGCAAGGCCGGTCGCGGCGAGCACGATGAACAGATTGTCTTCCCCCGTCAGCCGCACCAGCACGCGCACGATCATCGCAAGGTAAAGCAGAACCACGACCATGCAGATCAGCAGGCCGAATTCCTCGCCGATCACGGAAAAGATGTAGTCGGTGTGCGCCTCGGGCAGCTGGAGCTTGCGGGTGCCGAGCCACATGCCGGTGCCGCTCCACCCGCCTGCGAGCAGGGTGCGCTCGGCGAGATCGACCTGGTCG
>JAHDXX010000163.1 GCA_023384025.1 Sphingomonadaceae bacterium | reverse complement strand
CGAAACCGTCGACGATCAGGCGCGTGTCGACCCCGCGCCGCGCCGCTGCCACCAGCGCATCGCGCACGCGGATCCCGGCCTCATCCTCGACGAAGATATAGAAGCACAGCCGCAAGCTTTCGCGCGCACCTTCGATCAGGGCCAGCAGCGCGGCCAGCCGATCCCGGCCGGCGGGATAGAACGTCAGCGACTGGCCCTGGGCCGCAACCGTGAACGGCTCCTCGTCGCGAAACAGCGGGGGGGCGACAGGGGCCTGCACGGTCGGGTCGCCGGTCATGGGGCACATACTAGCCGCACCGGGCCGCCGGGCGCAAATCCTTGACTCAGGCGCTGCCCAAACCTATTGGGCGCGCTTTCCCGATTTCCACTGCCTGACTGGAGTGCCCGATGGCGCGCGTTACCGTCGAAGATTGCGTCGACAAGGTTCCCAACCGTTTCGATCTTGTCCTGCTTGCCGCCCAGCGTGCGCGCGAGATTTCCGGCGGTGCCGAACTGACCATCGATCGCGACCGCGACAAGAACCCGGTCGTGGCGCTGCGCGAAATCGCTGACGAGACGATCACGCCGCGCGATCTCTACGAATCGGCCGTGGTCAACCTGCAGAAGATCCTGCCGGACGACGAAGACGAAGCGGACGAAATCGGTTCGCTGAGCCAGTCGGCCGAAGCGCTGCGGATCACCGCCGCAGCCCCTGCGCGGTCGAACTCGCTCGGGGTCGATTACGACGGCTGAGCCAGGTTGCCGAGACTGGCAAGCAAGAGGCCGTCCGGTTCCGGGCGGCCTTTTTCGTTGGGCTTGCACGCGGCGCCATTCCGGCTGACACTGCCGCAGCGCGCCAGGCGCGGCACGATGGCGGAGGTCCGGGTGAATGCCGGTGATTGCGGTCTACAGCGTCAAGGGCGGGGTCGGCAAGACGACGCTTGCGGCAAATCTCGCGTGGAACTCAGCTACGTTGGGCGGCCACCGTACTCTGCTGTGGGACCTTGATGCTGCCGGTGGCGCGGCGTTCCTCACCGGGGTGGACGTGAAACGGAAGAAGCGCGCCGAGGGGATCTTTGCGCGCGAACGCGATCCGGCCACCCTTATCAGGGCTACAGCCTATCCCGGCCTCGATGTCCTGCCGGCCGACGAGAGCCTGTGGGAGCTTGATCGCCAGCTGACCCTGATCGGGAAGAAGCGCCGCCTCGCGAAGATCGCTGCGGACCTTGGCAAGGCTTACCCGCGGATCGTGCTCGATTGCCCGCCGGTGCTCAACGAAGTCAGTGCACAGGCCTTGCGCGCGGCCGATCTCGTGGTGGTGCCACTGCCCCCGTCGCCCCTGTCGAGCCGCGCGTTCGAGCTGGTGGCCGAGGCCGTAAACGGGACCGGCAAGGGCCACCCGCCGATGCTGCCGGTGCTGTCCATGGTCGACCGGCGGCGAAGCCTGCACCGGGCGGCGATGGAGGCCAACCGGGACTGGCCGGTGATCCCCTGGTCGAGCGCGATCGAGCAATGTGCTGTCAGGCGTGCGCCTGTGGGCACCTTTGCCGGTTCATCGCCGGGTGCGCGCTGCATTGCGGCGCTCTGGCAAGGGATCGAGCGCAAGCTGGCGGGGAAATAGGCGCTTTCGCTGGCGCGACGAAACACCCTATAACACTCCCCGGATTGTGCCGGGGGGAAGCATGAACGGCTTGGGCGACGGGATCGGTACTGTGATCGAAGGCGGGCTGATCGGTCGGGCGGTCGAGCCTGACGCGGGCGATGGTGCAAATGACACGCGAGCCGGTTCCGGAGCGTGTGCCAATTGCGGTGCTGCGGTCCACAGCAAGTTCTGCGCGGAATGCGGCCAGAAGGCACACCTGCACCGCAGCCTCGCGGCTATCGGACATGACATCATGCATGGTGTTCTGCATCTCGACGGCAAGCTGTGGAACACCCTGCCGCTGCTCGCCTTCAAGCCGGGCCAGCTCACCCGTCGCTATGTCGAAGGGGAACGGGCGAAGTTCGTCAGCCCGATGGCGATGTTCCTGTTCAGCGTGTTCGCGATGTTCGCAGTGTTCCAGATGGTTGGCGTAACCGCGCCGACGGACTTCGGCAGGGGCGTTGTCGACGGTATCAACGGAACCACGCCCATCCAGCCGGAATTGCAGCAACAGATCACCACGCTTGAGAAGGAACGGTCAGGGCTTGCCCCCGGTGACCAGCGGCGCAGCGAGATCGACAACGAGTTGAAGGCTCTCAATGGTGTCCTGCAAGCCACTTCCGGCCCGGGCGGCGGGGTGTCATCGGCGGATTTCAAGGTGACCGGCATCGGCTTCCTCGATGATGGCATTATTCAGAAATGGAAGTCCAACCCCAGCCTGATGCTCTACAAGCTGCAAACCAATGCGTACAAATTCAGTTGGTTGCTGATCCCCCTATCGATCCCGTTTGTGTGGCTGATCTTCGCCTGGCGGCGCCAGTACAAGGCTTACGACCACGCGGTTTTCGTCACCTATTCGCTGGCCTTCATGTCGCTGCTGTTCATCGTGATGTCGCTGCTGGGTGTAGCACCGGGCGGCTGGGGTGGCCCAGTCGCGGTGGGCCTGCTGACGATCGGCGCGCCGTTGCATATCTACAAGCAGTTGCGCCATGCCTATGGCCTCACGCGGTTCTCCGCGCTGTGGCGCTTCTTTGCCCTCCTGTTCTTCATCAACGTGGTGATCGTGCTGTTCCTGCAGACCCTGCTGGTGCTGGGCGCGTTCTGACCGATTGCACATGCAAAACGGGGCGCCGGGCCTGATCCCGACGCCCCGCCATTCTGCAATGATCGCCGCTCAGGCCCCCTGGGGCGCGCCTTCGCCGTTACCGCCGAACTTGCGCCCGGCCTTGGGGATCGAAGACCCGGCCACCGGCCGCACGCTGGGCTTCTGCGGTTCGCTCGGGCGGTCGATCTTGCCGCTGTCGAGCAGCTGCTTGATCTCGTCGCCGGTCAGCGTCTCGTATTCGAGCAGGGCCTGGGCGAGCAGGTGGAGCTTGTCTTCCTGCGTGGTCAGGATGTCGGTCGCGCGCTTGTGGGCGCCTTCGACCAGACCCTTGATCTCGCTGTCGATCAGCTTGTTGGTCTCGTCCGAACCCATCGTCCGCATCGACTGCCCCATGCCGAGGTAGCCTTCGTTCTGCTCCTCGTACTGGAGCGGACCAAGCTTGTCCGACATGCCCCACTTGGTCACCATGTTGCGGGCGAGGCGGGTGGCGTACTGGATGTCGGAGCTGGCGCCGGAGCTGACCTTGTCGTGGCCGAAGATCAGTTCTTCCGCCACGCGGCCACCCATCGCCACGGCCAAGTCGGCGTGCATCTTGTCGCGGTGGTAGGAGTAGTTGTCGCGCTCCGGCAGGCGCATGACCATGCCCAGCGCGCGGCCGCGCGGGATGATCGTCGCCTTGTGGATCGGGTCGCTGGCCGCTTCGTTGAGGCCGACAAGGGCATGGCCTGCCTCGTGGTAGGCGGTCATCTTCTTCTCGTCGTCGGTCATGACCATCGAGCGGCGCTCGGTGCCCATCATGACCTTGTCCTTGGCGTCTTCGAACTCCTGCATCGCGACCAGCCGCTTGTTGCGCCGGGCGGCGAGCAGGGCAGCCTCGTTGACGAGGTTGGCGAGGTCCGCGCCGGAGAAGCCCGGGGTGCCGCGGGCGATCGTGCGCGGGTTGACGTCGGGCGCCAGTGGCACCTTCTTCATGTGCACGCCAAGGATTTTCTCGCGCCCGTCGATGTCGGGGATCGGCACCACGACCTGGCGGTCGAACCGGCCCGGGCGCAGCAGCGCCGGGTCGAGCACGTCGGGGCGGTTGGTCGCGGCGATGATGATGATGCCTTCGTTGGCTTCGAACCCGTCCATCTCGACCAGCAGCTGGTTGAGGGTCTGTTCGCGTTCGTCGTTCGAATTGCCGAGGCCGTGGCCGCGGCTGCGGCCGACCGCGTCGATTTCGTCAATGAAGACGATGCAGGGGGCATTCTTCTTCGCCTGTTCGAACATGTCGCGCACGCGGCTGGCGCCGACGCCAACGAACATCTCGACGAAGTCGGAACCGGAAATGGTGAAGAACGGCACGCCCGCTTCACCCGCGATGGCGCGGGCAAGCAGGGTCTTGCCGGTGCCGGGGGAGCCGACCAGCAGCGCGCCCTTGGGGATCTGCCCGCCAAGCTTGGAGAAGCGGCTCGGATCGCGCAGGAACTCGACGATTTCCTCCAGCTCCTCGCGCGCTTCATCGATCCCGGCAACGTCGGCAAAAGTGACCCGGCCGTGCTTTTCGGTCAGCATCTTGGCCTTGGACTTGCCGAAGCCCATTGCGCCGCCCGCACCGCCGCCCTTTTGCACCTGGCGCAGGGCGAAGAAAGCGATGCCGAGGATCAGCAGGAACGGCAGCGACTGGACGAGGATGGCGAGCCAGATGTTCATGCGTTCAGGCGCGGTGCCGGAATAATCGACCCCGTTCTTGTCGAGCAGCTCGGTCAGGCGGGTGTCGGTCGCGACCGGCGTGGTCGAGAAGGGTTCGCCGTTCTTCAATGTGCCGGTGATCTTGTCCGGCGCGATCGCCACGTCCTTTACCAGGCCCTGTTCGACCTGGTCGCGGAAGGTCGAATAGCCGATCTCGGCTCCGGTGGTCTGCCCGGCGTTGCCGAACATCGAAATCATCATCACCAGGGCGAGGAAGATACCGCCCCAGATCATCAGGCTGCGGACCCAAGGGTTCGGTCCTTCAGGGCCCTGCTGGTTCGGCTCGCGGCTGTCGCTCATTGCGGAGTATCCTTTCCACCGCGCAATGTAGGCACGCACGGGTGAATGGCAAGTTGATGCGGCCCTTATCGCAGGCCGCAATTTTGCGATTACGGTTATCGGCGATAGGCGCGCAGGAATACCTCGACCGCCCCGTCGACCCGCCGCGCGTCCTGCCCGGGGTCGGGCGGGGCGCCGAACCGGCGCTCGAGATCGCCCATCCCCTTGCACATCGAGGCAAACTGTTCCGCTGCCAGCAGGGGGTCAGGGACATGCAACTCGCCATCCTGGTGCGCGCGTTCGAGCAAGGCGGCAAAGGCGCCTTTCATCCGGCGCGGGCCATTGTCGAGGAAGGCGAGGCCGATATCCGGCTCGTGTTCCGTCTCGGCGGCAATCCGCCGGTCGAACTGGATCATCTCCGGGCGGGATAGGAACGCGACCATGGCGCTGCCGATCGTGCGCAGGCGGTCGGGCAGGGCGGCCGCGCTGCACGCATCGATCGCGAAATGCGCGCGCATTTTCTCCGCCTCGCGGGTCACCGCTGCCGCCAGCAGCGCCCGCTTGTCGCCGAAATGGTTGTACACCGTGACCTTGGACACGCCCGCCCTCGCGGCGATCCCCTCGATGGTCGACGCGGCATATCCGTGCTCGAAGAACGAGTCGGCTGCCGCCGTAATGATGGCGTCGCGCTTGGCCTGATCGACCGGGCGCCCCGCCTTCCGCTCTTCCCCGCTTGACAACCTGAACGGCTCCGTTCAATTAAACGACACCGTTCAGTAATGCGCCATTGCTGAGCTCGTTGCAACCCTGCCCGCGCGAAAGGTTCCCCCGCCCGATGCTCTGGATAGCCATCCGCATGCTCACGGGCGACCGGACCAAGTTCTTCGGGCTGCTGTTCGGGATCGGGTTCTCGACCCTGCTCATCACGCAGCAGCTGACCATCTTCGTCAACCTGATCCAGCGCGGGGCGAGCGGGGTCTACAACGTTGCCGAAGCGCAGGTCTGGGTGATGGACCCGGTCAGCCGGACCACCGATGTCTCCTATGCCATGCCCTCGACCGCGCTGGAGCGGGTGCGCGGCGTGCCCGGTGTCGAATGGGCAGTGCCGCACTTGCGCGCCAATGCCTCGGTCCGCACGGAAACCGGCGACCTGGAGGGCGTTGGCATCATCGGGGTCGACGATGCCACCCTGATCGGCCTGCCGCGCCGCATGATCGAAGGCAGCCATGAAGTGCTCGCCCGGCCTGACAGTGTGATCATCGATGATGTCGGCACCACCAACATGTTCCCCGACCAGGCCACCCCGGTGGGGGAAACGCTGGAACTGAACGACCAGCGCGCAGTGATCCGGGGCGTGGCCGATTCGCTGCCGAGCTTCACCAGCACCGTGGTGCTCTACACCCGCTATTCGCAGGCGCTGCGCTATGTGCCCGGCACGCGCAACCGGCTGAGCTTCGTGCTGGTTGGCGCTGCCGACGGGGTCAGCGCGGACGAGCTGGCCGCGCGGATCACCGCCCAGACCGGCCTGCGCGCCCGCACCCGTGACGAGTTCGCCCAGGACGGGGTCGATTTCATCATCGAGAACACCGGCATCCCGTTCAACTTCGGGATCACCGTGATGCTCGGGTTCATTGTCGGTGTGGCGATTGTCGGCCTGACTTTCAGCCTGTTCATCCGCGACAATATCAAGCAGTTCGGTGCCTTGAAGGCGATCGGGGTGACCAACCGCAAGCTCGTCGGCATGGTCGCGGCGCAGGCCGGGATGGTCGGGGCGATCGGTTATGCCATCGGGCTGATCGGGACAGTGCTGTTCATCTGGGGCTTCGGCAGCAACCCGACCTTCAAGGGCTTCTACCTGCCGTGGCAGATCCCATTGTTCTCGCTGGTCGGGGTGGCGGCGATCCTTGCCATTACCGGATGGATGGCGATGCGCAGCGTGCTCAAGGCCGAACCGGCGGCGGTGTTCCGGTGAGCGGCGCGATGGATACCAGCGCGATCGGCGGGTGCAGCCCGGAATCGGCAATCTGCACGCGCGGGGTGACGCGCGATTTCCCCGCCGGGCAGAGCACCATCACCGTGCTCCACGGGATCGACCTCGATATCCGGGCGGGCGAAATGACCTATCTCGTCGGCGAGAGCGGGTCGGGCAAGACCACGCTGATCTCGATCATGTGCGGCATCCTGTGGCCGACACAGGGCCAGGTCCGCGTGTTCGGGACCGACATCTATTCGCTGACCGACACCCAGCTGGTCGAGTTCCGCCTCGCCAACATCGGCTTCATCTTCCAGCAGTACAACCTGATCCCCAGCATCGATGCCGCCGCCAATGCCGCCGTGCCGCTGATCGCGCGGGGCATGCCGGTGCACGAAGCGCGCGAGCATGCGATCGCCATGCTGGCCAAGCTCAACATTGCCGATCAGGCGAACAAGCTGCCGCGCCAGCTTTCGGGCGGGCAGCAGCAGCGCGTGGCGATTGCCCGCGCGCTGGTTCACGCCCCGCGGCTGGTGGTGTGTGACGAGCCGACCGCCGCGCTTGACGCCCGTTCCGGCCGCC
>JAHDXX010000162.1 GCA_023384025.1 Sphingomonadaceae bacterium | reverse complement strand
CTCTCCCCGACCCTCTCCCCTGAAGGGGAGAGGGAGAAGTTGCTCGATCCGGCAGCGCTCGGTGCGTTCCTGCAGCGCCGGGTAGCGGTCTACGACAAGGATCGCGACGGGCATTACAACCTGATTTCCGCGCTCCACAAGGCGCTACGCGGGTCGGACCCGCAAGCCGCGCTCTACTACCTTGCGCGAATGCTGACGGCGGGTGAGGAGCCGCTCTACGTGCTGCGGCGGCTGGTCCGCTTCGCCAGCGAGGACATCGGCCTCGCCGATCCGCAGGCGCTGGTCCAGTGCCTCGCGGCAAAAGACGCCTACCAGTTCCTCGGCAGCCCCGAAGGCGAACTGGCAGTGGTGCAGGCCTGCCTCTATTGCGCCACCGCGCCCAAGTCGAACGCCGCCTATGCCGCGCAGAAAGCCGCTTGGAAAAGCGCGAACGAAACCGGCAGCCTCTCGCCGCCGCAGAACATCCTCAACGCGCCCACGAAGCTGATGAAGGATATCGGCTACGGCGCGGGCTATGCCTACGACCATGACGCGGACGAGGGCTTTTCCGGCGCCAATTACTGGCCCGAGGCGATGGCGCCGCAGACCTACTACCAACCCGTCGAACGCGGCTTCGAACGCGAAGTGCGTAAGCGGCTCGAGTACTGGGACAAGCTGCGGGCGGAGCGGGGGTGAGGCGCTTCTCCCATTTCCTCGCCATCGACTGGTCGGGCGCGAAGGGCGAGCGGCACAAGGGGATCGCGCTTTCGCTCGCCGATGCCGACGGCGGCCCGCCGGTGCTGGTCGAGCCGCCGCCGCGCGGGTGGGCGCGGGCAGATGTGCTGGCACTGCTGCGCGACGGAATCCCGCGCGACACGCTGGTGGGGATGGACCTCGGCATCGCCCTGCCCTTCGCCGATGCCGGCGCATTCTTTCCCGGGTGGGACGACAGCCCGCCCGATGCACAGGCGCTGTGGGAACTGATCGACCGCGTGTGCGCCGACGACCCCCATCTCGAATGCGGCAGCTTCGTCGCGCACGCACAGGCTTCTCGCTATTTCCGCCACTCCAAAGACCACGTCGGGGACCGGTTCCATTTGCATGAGGCACCGACCCGCGAAGGCCGCTTCCGCATTGCCGAGCATGCCCAGCGCCAGCAGGGGGTGCGCCCGGTCAGCAACTTCAACCTCGTCGGCGCCGCTCAGGTCGGCAAGTCGAGCCTGACGGGGATGCGGATGCTCCACCAGCTGCGCGGGGTGGTGAGCGTCTGGCCGGTCGACCCGCTGCCCGCCAGCGGCCCGGTGGTGGTGGAGATGTACACCAGCATCGCCGCGCGTGGCGGAGGCGTCAGTGGGGCGAGAACCAAGATCCGGACCTATGAAGACCTGAACCTTGCCCTCGGCCAGCTCGGTTCGGCCCCGGTCGCGGGCGCAGGTCCGATCGACGACCATTCCTCCGACGCGGTGGTCACCGCAGCCTGGCTGCGCCGGATCGGGCACGAACCGCGCTATTGGCAGCCTGCGGGCCTGACGCCGGAGATCGCCGTCACTGAGGGCTGGACTTTTGGCGCGGTCTAAATCAATGGCGCGGGCGTCCCGCCCTCAAGCAGCGCAGCGGTAGGGCAAAAAAGGGTACGCCGGTTTAGCTCAGTTGGTAGAGCAGTTGATTTGTAATCATCAGGCCAGGGGTTCGAATCCTCTAACCGGCACCATTTCCTTTCTGCTGACCATGGCGAGCGATGGGCGGGCAGCGTACGCCCGCCCGCGCGCCCTCAGCGAAACGAGACAGTCTGCACGGTCTCACCTTCAACGGTGAACACTGCCTGATCCCACCGGGGCGGCCCGAACGAGACCGGGGCGTTCTTGGAAAAGGCGTAGGGTTCCGTCGGCATGCCGAACCCGTTCATGCCCATCTTGCCGTTGCCGTCGAGGTCGTGAAACAGCTTCAACGCATATTCGCCCGGCTCCAGGCCCTCGATGGTCACGCTGGCACTGCTTGCGTCAACCGGCACGACGAGCGAGCGGACCGGCTCACCGCGCCCGTTGAAAGCGGCCGCGTCGTCGAACAATGCGACCATGACCTGACCGGTCGGCTGGCGGAGGTTGGCAAGCGTCAGGACCAGTGCGGAAGGGGAAGCTCCGTTCTCGGCGCCCGGGAGTGCTGCGGGCTCCTGTGCCCCAACGGTTGCCGGGAACGCGAGGCCCAAGGCGCAAGCAAGCGAAATCACAGTGGCGGTATAGCTGGTCATGCGAAATCTCCTTGTCAGGTAACAGTCTGGATCAACCGGATTGTTGCCGGGACCGAGGTCTGTGTTACCCACACCGCACTGCGCCGCGAGCGCCACTGCGCGAACGGTTCAGGTCATGCGTAAATGCGGCAGGATTCCCGTTGGCGTTACGCGAACGGAACAGATTGCACCGCGCCCGCGGGCACGAAAGGTGGCTTCACCCCCGCCCGCGATAGCCCGCGACGCCCTGCTCCGGCACCCACAGCCCTTCGGGTGGTGCGCCGGTCTGCCAGAACACGTCGATCGGGATGCCCCCGCGCGGATACCAGTAGCCGCCGATGCGCAGCCAGCGTGGCTGCATTTCCTCCGCCAGCCGCTGGCCGATGCCGACCGTCACATCCTCGTGGAAACCGTTGTGATTGCGGAACGAGCCGAGGAACAGCTTGAGGCTCTTCGATTCGACGATGGTCTCGCCCGGGGCATAGTCGATCACCAGATGCGCGAAATCGGGCGCGCCGGTGACAGGGCACAACGACGTGAACTCCGGCGCGGCGAAGCGCACCAGATAGAGCGTGCCCTTGCGCGGGTTGGGCACGTAGTCGAGCACGGCCTCTTGCGGAGAGGCGGGCAGGCCGGTCTGCTGACCGAGGAAACGGGGGGTCACTGTGTCGCTCATGCCGCGCATGTGGCGCGAACGCGCCTGCTGCACAAGTCATCCCGGTCATTGGGGCTGGCCCCCCGGCCTTTCAGCCCCTATTCAGCGCGCCCTCGCAATCCGCAGGCAAACCCGATGAGACCGACTGCCCCCATCCTGATGGCCCTGCTTGCCGCGCCCGCCGCAGCGGCCCCGTCGGTGCGCGAGTTCGAGCTGCCGCCCGGGCCGACCGCCACGCCGACCGCCAGCGCACCGCAAGTGCAGGGCCCGGTCGATCCGGATGCCCCGACCGCGACCCGCCCGCGCCCGGTCGAGGCGCGACCATCGACACCTGCGGCGACCCCGAGCCCGACCGCGACGGAAACCGCAGATCCGGTGGCGCGGACCGTCCCTCCCCCGACCGCTGCCCGCCCGGCACGAACGGGTGCGACGCCTCGGAGCGAGCCGGTCGAGGTGGCGCCGACCGAGGCTCCTCCAGCAGATCAAACCACGGCACCCCCAGCGACGTTCGAGCCAACCGAAGCGCCGCCGGAAAGCCCCGTGCAGGGCGAAACAACCGGCTCGTGGAGCTGGCTTGCAGGTGTTGCAGCGGGTTTTCTCGTCCTGTTCGGAGCACTTGCTGCCGGTCTGTTGTGGTGGCGCAAGCGCACCCCTGCCGCTTCGAAGGCCCCGCAGATCGAACTGCTGCTGGTCACGGCGGAGGATGGCGCCGCTGCACCCATCATTCCTGCACCGCAGCCTCCGCTGGCCACTGTGGAGCCGTTGCAGCCAGCGCCCGCCTTGCGCATCGACGCAACGCCAAGCCATCTGACCCGCAGCATGATGGCCGCGACCTTTACCTGCCGGGTCACGCTGGAAAACCGGGGTGAAACCGCGCTGGAAGACATCACCCTCGGCCTTGACCTGACCACGGCCCATGGCAGCGTGCCGACGAGCGAGCAACTGGCCGATCCGGCCCGACCCTTGCCTGAGACGGGCCGCATTGCCCGCATCGCCCCGGGCGAGCGGGTCGAACTGGCGCAGGACGTGCGCCTGCCGACAGCGGAAATCCGCACTCTCCGGCAGGGCGAGGCGCACCTCTATGTCCCGCTGCTGAGGGTTCGGGCGCAGGCAGGCACCCTGCCGCCGATTGCCCGGACGTTCATTGTCGGCACCCTGCCTGACACCGAGGCAAGGAAGCTCCAGCCGTTCCGGCTTGACGAAATGCCGCAGACCTATCGCCTGATCGGGGTCGCCGCGCTCGATTGACGGGGTCGACACAGGGGCCGGTGGGGCGCTACCGCTGCGCCATGGACCTGCTTGTTACGACTGAATGGCTCGCCGCCAACCTCGACCAGCCCGGGCTGGTGGTGCTTGACGCCTCGGCCCACCTTCCTTCCGCCGGGCGTGACGCGCTTGCCGAGTTCGGGGACGCGCACATTCCGGGGGCGCGGTTCCTGGCGCTGGGCAACCTGACCGACCCCGGTTCCGAAGTGCCCGCCGCCTTCCCGACGGATGCGCAGGTCTCGGCTCGCCTTGCCTCGCTGGGGGTCAAGGCGGGCGATTCGATCGTGCTCTATGATGACAGCGCGATCCGCTCCTCCTGCCGCGCCTGGCTGATCCTGACGCTGGCCGGTTGGCGCAAGGTTGCAGTGCTCGACGGGCGGCTGGCGAAGTGGCGCGCCGAAGGACGCCCGGTCGAAACCGGTTCCGCGCCAGTCGAAGCCGCCGGTGCCTTCACCCTCGATGGAAGCCGCGACCGCGTCCGCTCCAAGGAGCAGATGCTTGCCAACCTCGCCACCCGCGCCGAGCAGGTGGTCGATGCGCGCGACGCGGGCCGGTTCACCGGCGAAACCGAAGATACCGTCCACGGCCTGCCCGGCGGGCACATCCCCGGCGCGCGCAACCTGTTCTTCGGCGACCTGCTCCACCCCGATGGCAGCTTTCGCAGCGCCGGGGACATCGCCGCCGCCTTCCGCACCGCCGGGATCGACCCCGCCGCACCGCTCGTCGCCAGCTGCGGCAGCGGGATGACGGCATCGGTCGTGCTGTTCGCGCACCGGTTGCTCGGGCACGATCAAGGCGCGCTCTACGATGGCAGCTGGAGCGAATGGGGTGCTGACCCGGCCACTCCCAAGGAAACAGGGGCCGCGCGCTGACATGGCAAAAGCTCCCAAGGATGCCCGCCCCGATACCAAAGTCGTCACCGCCGGGCGGCGCCCCGAATGGACCGGTCCGGTGGTCAACCCGCCGGTCTGGCGCGCCAGCACCCACCTCTATCCCGACATGGCGGCGAAAGAGGATGGCGGGAAGCACAACGAGGATGGCCGGTTCTTCTACGGCCGCCGCGGCGCGCCGACCCAGTGGGCCCTGGCCGAAGCGCTGACCGAGCTGGAGCCGGGCGCGCATGGCACGGTGCTCTACCCCAGCGGGGTCGCCGCGATCGCGGGGGCGTTGCTGGCAGTGCTCAAGCCCGGCGACGTGCTGCTGGTGACCGACAATGCCTATGAACCCAGCCGCACGATGGCGACCGGCCTGCTCGCGCGAATGGGGATCGAGAGCCGGTTCTTCGACCCGCTCGACCTTGACGGGTTTGCCGCCAAATTTTGCGAGCGGACCAGGGCCGTCCTGCTGGAAAGCCCCGGCAGCCTGACGATGGAATTGTGCGACGTGCCCGCGCTCGCTGCCATCGCGCGCGAGAAAGGCGCAGTCAGCCTGCTCGACAACACCTGGGCCAGCCCGCTCGGTTTTCCCGCCCTCACCCACGGCTGCGACATCGCGATCATGAGCCTGACCAAGCACGTCGGGGGGCATTCCGACCTGATGATGGGCTCGGCCAGTGCGGGCAAACGCTGGTATGCGCGCCTGCGCCAGACCGCGCAGGCGCTGGGCCATGTCGTCTCGCCTGACGATGCCGCTCTCGCCGCGCGCGGCTTGCGCACCATGGCCGTGCGGCTGGAGCGCAGTACGGCAAGCGCGCTGAAGATTGCCCGCTGGCTGGAAAGCCAACCCGAGGTTGCCCAGGTGATGTGCCCCATGCTCCCCGGCTCGCCCGATCATGACCTGTGGCAGCGCGATTTCACCGGTGGCTGCGGTCTGTTCAGCTTCGTGCTCAAGGGGCGGGACAGTGCCGCCCGCGCGCGCTTCATCGACGCGCTGACCCTGTTCGGCATCGGCTACAGCTGGGGTGGATACGAAAGCCTGGTGGTGCCGTTCGACCCCGCCCCGATCCGCAGCGAAACCAACTGGCCGCCCGCGCATTGGTCGGGTGACGACACATTCGGGGTGCGCCTGTCGATCGGGCTGGAAGACCCCGCCGACCTGATCGCCGATCTCGATCAGGCCTTCACGACGATGGAGCAAGGATGACCGCACCAGTCCCCGCACCCGCACCTGAACCTGAACCTGCACCGGCACAACCGACAGACGTCGCTCCTGCGGCAGAAGGCATCCGGGAAGCGGTCTCCGAACGCAGCGAAGCGGTGGGCGGCGTGGTGGACACGCTCGATTCGTGGGCGCTCAGCCTCGGCGATATGCGCGTTTCCGTGTGGGACGGGCTGCTCGTGGTCATGGTGATCGTCGGAGTCATCACCGCGGCCTGGTTCTTCAGCAAGCTGGCCCATGCGGGCCTGCGCCGGATTACCCGGCTCGACCCCTCGCAGCGGGTGCTGGCGGAAAAGCTGCTGACCCTCGCGGTATGGGCGCTGGCAATCCTCGTCGGGATCGACCTGCTCGGCATCGACCTGACTGCGCTGCTGCCCGAGGCGACCGGAGTCGACGCCTATCTGCTGGGGCTCGTTCGAGGGCTTGCCGAGGTCGATCGACGAAACCGCTACGTCGTGTTCGTGAACCGCGAGGACCGCGGCAGGCTTCCGGGGCTCCCGCAGAGCTTCGAGCTCGTCACGGCCTCGACCCGGCACCGCCCCGTGCGGCTCGGGTTCCAGCAGCTCGCACTCCCGTTGCTCGGAGTGGCGCGTAGGCTCGACGTGATCCATTCGCCGTCCTTCATCCTCCCGCTCGCCGATTCGCGCGCGAAGCACGTTCTCACGATCCACGACATGACATCGTTCTCGCACCCGGCCCTCCACGAGCCGTTGCGGCGCAGCCGGCTCTACCGGACCGCGGTCGCAGCGAGTATTCGCCGTGCCGCTCGGGTTTGCGTCCCTTCCCGCGTCGTGGGTGAGGAGATCCGGCGCCTCGTGCCGGAGGCGGACCCGGCGCGGCTCCGCGTGATTCCGTACGGCATCTCGGAGGAGTTCCGCCCGGAAGCGGCGCTGGAGCGAGCGGCCGCCGCCGGGCGCCTGGACGTGCCCTCCGGGTACCTGCTCTACGTCGGGACGATCCAGCCCCGCAAGAACCTCGAGCTGCTGCTCGAGTGCTACCGGCGGCTCGCGGTGACCGGAGCGGTCGAGGAGCAGCTCGTGCTCGCCGGTCGTCTCGGCTGGGACTACGACCGCGTGGTCGCGCTCGCCGGGGCGCCCGGCCTGCGAGGGCGAGTGCACCTGCTCGGCTACG
>JAHDXX010000161.1 GCA_023384025.1 Sphingomonadaceae bacterium | reverse complement strand
GGCCGCGCCGGTGTTCTACGTGCCAGGCGAGGATCGCGGGCGGCTGTGCACCATCGAGCGGGCCCTGCCGGGCAGCCTGATGGTCAACCAGCAGGGCGAGCGCTATCTCAACGAGGCCGCGTCTTATCACGTCACCGGCCAGCAGATGGCTCGGCGCCAGCGGGAGCATGGCGATGCCAGCCCGAGCTGGTTCGTGTTCGACCATACCTATCGCCACTCCTACCCGGTCGGCCCGGTCTATCCCTTGGTGCCCGACTGGCTCCAGAACGGCATGGTCAAGACGATCCTCAAGAAAGGCCGGACCATTGCCGAACTGGCGCAGGCCATGGGCGTCGACCCGGCCCGGCTGGAAGCCACCATCGCCCGCTACAATGAACACGCGGCGAAAGGCGAAGACCCGGACTTCCATCGCGGCGAAGCGGCCTATGACAAGATGTACGGCGATCCGCGCGTGGCGCCCAACCCGTGCCTGCGCCCGCTCGACAAGGGGCCGTTCTATGCCATGCCGATGTACCCCGGCGATATCGGCACCAACGGCGGCCTCAGGACCGACCCCAAGGCACGGGTGCTCGACGGCACGGGCCAGCCGATCCCCGGCCTCTACGCCATCGGCAACAGCGCCGCCTCGGCGATGGGGGAAAGCTATCCCGGCGCAGGCGTGACCATCGGCCCGGCGCTGACGTACGGCTATATCGCCGCGAACGACTTGACCGGGGCCAACGCGGAGTGAGCTGGCGCGGGCCGCTGACTGCGATTCTCAGCGCGCTCATGGCGCTTGTCACCGCCCCCGCATGGGCGAACGATGCACCGCCTGACATTTCGCTGGTCAACCCGCACCAGATCGACCGCGAACGTCTGGCACAACGGATCATGCGCCAGCCCGAGATGCGCCAGGCCGTGCGCCGGGTCGAGGCCGCTTACGCCGCTGACCCTGCCGCCGCGATTCCCGGCGCCAGGGCGACCTTGAAAAGATCGGCAAGCGCCATCGCCCTGGCAGCCGTCTATTACGCGATCGGGCTCGCGGCCGATCCCGGCTCGCCGCAGCTGTTCTGGTGCTGCAAGGCGGCGCAGAAAGCGGGCAGGCTGGCGGTTGGCGGCTCAGGCTACGGGATCGACAACCCCGACAATATCTACCGGATGACCCATGTCGACGGGGCAAGCCGCTATATCATTCGCGGCCAATTCCGCCCTGACCGGGCTGTCCAACTGCATCTCGAAGTGCGCGACGCCATTCCCGGCACTACCGCGATGACCGCAGAAGGCGGCGTGCAGCTCGCGACCTTGCGGGACGACGAAATCGTCGCTGACGCCAATGGGGATTTCACGATCACAATTGACAGCGACCCGGCCAAGGGGCGGGTCAATCACCTGCAGGTGCCTGCTGAGGGCACGCATCACATCGTCATTCGTGATCTGCTGACCGACTGGAGCAAGCAGCGCCCGATCCCGATGACAATTGATCGTCTGGGCGGGCCGACATTGCCGACAAAGAGCGAGGCAGAGATCGCGCACTCTGCGGCGGCGTTGCTCGATCAGATTGCGCCGTTCTGGCTCGATTACGACAACCGGTTCATATTCAGCCGCCCGGTCAACACGCTGGTGCAACCGCGTGTCCGGCCGGGTGGTCGCGGGATGGCCGCGTCAGGACACTTCGCCGTGCGTGATGACGAGATGCTGGCGATCACCATCGATCCGCTTGGCGGTGCCTCGCTGGGCGTCCAGCTGACCGATCCGTGGGGCGTCGCCTACGACTACATCCGCCGGACGAGCAGCCTGAACAGCCACCAGGCGCGGCACAATTCCGATGGCACGATCACCCTGGTGATTGCGCGGCGCGATCCGGGGTTCGTCAACTGGCTCGATCCATCCGGCCATGCAGGCGGCATCCTGACATTGCGCTGGCAGGGCCTGCCGAGCGGTGCTGATCCGGCCAGAGCAATCCGCTCGGTCGAAGTGATTGATCTTGCGGCGTTGCGGAAGCGCCATCCGGACCCGGCCCTTTGGCTGACACCCGCCGAGCGCAGAGCCCAGCGCGCCGATCGCGCGCAGACCCATGCACATCGCACGACCGCACCGAACGACTAGTCAGTCTGCCCGCACTTTAACCTTCGGCGCGGCGGCACCCCGGCGCATGGCGTTGAGGAAGCCTTCGAGCGGTGCAGGCTCCGCCACCGGGCCGCCGTGATCGCCCTCGCGCGCCCAGAATTCGGCATAGCTGGGGAACAGCTTGTGGAAGTTGCCTTCCGCCCACTCGGTGCCCGGCCAGCGCATCTTGTTGTCGCCCACCGGCGGCTTGTTGAGGTCGGTCGCGTACCAGTAGAGCGGCAGGCGCCGGGCAAAGAACCAGCGGCCGTCCTGACGGACGTAATCGTCAACATACATCATCTGCATGATGACCCACTCGTCCGCCCCGCCTTCGACCGGGGTCTCGTGCTCGTTCTTGGAATAGACCACGCCGTGGGCATGATCGGGATCGTCGAACTCGATCACGTGCCCGCCGATGTGGTGGCTGGTGCCGGTGAACGGCGAGCGCAGTGTCCGGTCCATATAGGCGCGCAAGGCGAGGCGTCCGCTGGCATCCTTGCCCACCCGCACATCGTCCGGGAACAGGCTGACCATCGCGTCCATGTCGCGCATGTCCAGCGCGAGGGCATATTTGGCAGGGAGTTGGCGGATCGCGTCGAGCGATTCCAGCCGGTCGATACGGGCTTCGAGCGTGGTCATGGCGGTTGTCCTAGTCCTGTTCGATCCGCTCCACCACCGGTGGAGCATAACGGCCTTCGAGTGCCTCGGGGCGAGGCAGGTACATGCGCATGACGAGCAGAGCCTCGCCCTGCGGCAAGGGCAGCCAGTTGGCCGTGCCGGCAGCGGGTTCACCCGCGGATAGGATGAGAGTCAATGCACCGTCATCATCGAACGCAAGGCCCGGCGTGCGATCCCCGATGGTGTAGCGGGCGATCGCATTGGGCAAGAGCTGCGAGGTGGCCCGGTCATAGGCCGTGATCGACCAGAACGCGTCGACCGGCGGCAGCTCTCCGGGCGCAAAGCGGAGGCGATAGTGCCGGTCGCCGCGCAGCGGCTCGCCACGGTCATCGGTGATCGCCGCCGGGTAGATCGATTCCTTCGGGTCGTTGACATAGCCGCCCCGCGCCGCCTCGGCCCGCAGCAAGTAGTCGAAGCCCGGGTCGGCAATCGCCGATGACCACATCCAGCCGTTGCGGACATGGGTCGGCCTGAAACCGCGCTGCGACAGCACGCCCGGCCCGGAGCGCAAGGCGCACCCCAGACCCAGCCGTTGCCCCGGCGTCAGAGCCTCCTGGTCGAACATGACCGACGGGCCGAACCCGGCCTTGTCGAACATTGCCATCAACCCGGCTTCGCCTTCGCGCAGGGGCACACCCCGCAGCGCCTGGTTGAGCATGGCAAAGAACAGCAGGCTCTCGGTCGGGCGGAGCGGCTCCGCCTCCGCCACAGGCGCGCCAACCGGCCCTTCGAAACGGATCGCGCCAGCTAGACCGCGGGCAATCTCCAGATCGGCTCCGGAGACCGCCAGCACCCGCCCGAGCATCCACACCGTATCGGTATCGAGGCGCACCGCTTCGACACCCTTCGGCGCAACCCCGCCTGGCCCTAGCAGGGCATAGCGGGCCGCCTTCCCGCCATTGGTGCGGGTGCCGAGATGCACCGGGCGCCCGTAGAGGTCCATGAAGGCAAGCGTGTAGTATCGCTCGCCCATCTCCGGCACCTCCAGCATGACCGGCCCCTGCGAGAGGTCGAGCCAGGCGTTCAGGTAGAGCGTATCGGCATTCGCCGCGCGCAACTGCCCTTGCGTGTCGGGGGTCAGCAGGCCGGGATAGACCGCCAGCGTGTTGACCGGCGCTACCACCGGCTGCTCCACTGATACCCGGTGCGTCTCGTTGTGCTGCTGCTTGAGCAGGTCGACCATCGGGTAGCCGTAGATATAGCCCTGCAACCCGACGGACAGCGTGAGGGCGGCCTCCGGATCACCCGGCACAGCGCGGCACTCCTCCACGGAAGGCAACCCGGCCGCCAGAGCCATCGCAAGTGCCAGCATCCCGCACCTCCCAATGCGCACGAATTCGTTCCGCAATCTGCGATAACACGGATATTCTTGCGCCGGAAGCCATCTTCGCGTAATTCACTGTCACATAAATTTCGCATTTATCGGTCGAAGTGCCGTTTCGGCCAAGGGGAGAGACCATGAGGACACTGTTTACCTGCGCATCGGTTGCCGCACTCGCGTTCGGACTTTCCACCCCTGCCATGGCGCAGGACAACGCCGAAGCCGCTGGTGAAGGAGATGGTCTCGGCATGATCGTCGTTACCGCGCAGAAGCGCAGCGAGAACATCCAGGACGTGCCGATCGCCATCTCCGCTGTCGGGTCCGAATTCCTCGAAAGCCGGGGGATCGACTCGATCGACAAGCTGGGCACGATTGCCCCGAACGTGAAGATCGAACGGGCGCCCGCTTCGAAGTCGATCTCGCAGATCGCGATCCGCGGCTCGGTCACCATCAACCCGGCGATCACCTGGGAACCGGCGGTCGGACTCTATCTCGACGGCGTGTATATCGCCAAGGCGCAGGGCTCGATCTTCGACGTCGCCGACCTCGAACGGATCGAGGTGCTGCGCGGCCCGCAAGGTACGCTCTACGGCCGCAACGCGCTGGCCGGGGCGGTCAACCTGATCACCAAGAAGCCAAGCGGCGAGGCAGGCGGTCTGGCCGAAGTCACCTATGGCAGCTTTGACGAGATGCGCCTGCGCGGGGTGATCGACCTGCCCCAGATGGGTGCATTCTCGGCCAAGGTTTCGGGCCAGTACCGCAAGCGCGACGGGTTGATCGACCTCGCTCCCGGCAATCCGTCGGGGCGCAGCAGCACCGATTCCATCGATTCCGGCAGCTTCATGGTCCAGCTGCGGGCGGACCTGAGCGACAATTTCACCGCCGACTATACCTATGACTATTCCAAGGCGAGCCAGACGCCGCCATTCTCGCAGCTGCTGCGGGTCAACCGTAACGGCGATCCGCGCGACATCTTCGATCCCAATGGCCCGAGCTATGCCTTTGGCGGGGCGTTCTTCCCGCTCGACACTGTCGCCAATCCGGACCGGATCACCAGCGCCTCGATCGATGCCCCGGCCTACGAACGGTCGCGCAGCTATGGCCATGCGCTAACCCTGACGCTGGGCCTCGGCAATGCCGAGCTGAAATCGATCACCGCCTATCGCGACTTGGCATGGGCCGACGGGCTCGACCTCGACGGCTCGCCCTTCCCGGTCGCGTTCACGCAGAGAATCACCGATTACAACGCCTTTATCCAGGAACTTCAGATCACCGGGCAGGCACTGGGCGATGCCCTGAGCTATGTCGTCGGCGGGTTCTATTTCGACGAGAAGGCAGAGACGCTCAATCCGCAGACCTATTTCGGCGGCGGGGTCGATCTCGATTCCAACTATGGCTCCAACACCGAAGCTTTCGCCCTTTACGCGCAGCTCGACTACAACCTGACCGAAGCGCTGAAACTGACGCTCGGCGGGCGCTATACCCACGAGAAGAAGGTCATCAGCCGCTTCTTCCGCCTGAATTTCGACGCCGCCAACGGCATCTTCGCGCCGCTGACAATCGCCGATCTGCCCTATGGCAGCGTGCCTGATGCAACCTACAACAACTTCTCGCCTGCGGTGACGCTGGCTTACGCGGCGTCAGACAACCTGAACGTCTACGCCCGCTTCGCCCGCGGGTTCAAATCGGGCGGGTTCAACGGCGAGACCAACGTGTTCGCTGCACCGACCGCCGCCTGCCCAACCGGCGCGCTGGAACTGTGTGCGCCGTACCGGCCGGAAAAGGTCGACAGCTTCGAACTGGGCCTGAAAAGCCAGCTGCTCGACAACCGGGTGATCCTGAACATCGCCGCCTTCCGCGACGAGCGCAAGGATATGCAGCTGTCGGTCTTTACCGCCACCACCGGCGCCGCCTCGATCATCCAGAATGCCGCTGCCGCCCGCATCCAGGGGCTGGAATTCGAAGCGGTGATCCGCCCGGTCGATGCGCTCACCATCAATGCCTCGCTGGCGTTCCTCGATTCCAAGTACAAGCGGTTCATCGACGGCGGGATCGACGTCTCCAACAACCGCGCTTTCCCCCATGCGCCGAAGACCAACGCGGCAATCGGGGCCGACTGGCGCGTGGCCGAAGGCGACTGGGGCCGGTTCAACCTCTACGCAGACCTCAGCTATTCCTCGAAGTACTACACCTTCCCATACGCCCTGACCGCGCCAGCCCGTTCGGATCAGGTGGCGGGGTCGAGCCAGTCGCCCGGACGGACGCTGGTCAACATGCGCGCGACGGTCGCGGAAATCCCGTTGGGCGGGGTCGAGGCAGACCTGTCGGTGTTTGTCCGCAACCTGACCAAGGAAGCCGACCCGTCGAACTTCATCGACTTCGGCCCCGGCTTCGGCGGAATCCTGCTCGGCTACTTCCCCGAACCGCGCACGTTCGGGGTGACCGCCGGGGTCAAGTTCTGACCCGTGACGGCAGAGCTGGAACAGCGCCTGCAACGGCTGGAGGATGACCGGGCGATCCGCGACCTCAAGGCCCGTTACCTGCGGGCCTGCGACGCCAAGGACCCGGAAACCGTGCGCGATTGCCTGCTCCCGCAAGGGGCGGTGATCGCGTTCGACGGGTTTCCGCCGTTCGACAACCGCGATGCCTTTGTCGCGGTCTATGCCGAAATGGGCTGCGCACCGGGCGTGTTCGACATCCACCACGGTGCCAACGGGATCATCGCATTCGACGGCCCTGACAGGGCGACCGGCCAGTGGTCGCTGCTGTTCCACAACATCAACCTTACCGCCCGCACGCTGACGCAGATGGGCGTTGTCTATGACGATGCCTATGTGAAGCAGGATGGTCGCTGGTGGATCGCTGAGACCCGCTCGCACCGGCAATCCTGCCTGATCCAGACGGTCGACGACGCGGGGCAGGTCACGGTTGCAGCGATGGGCGAGGCGCCCGAGACATTCGGCTGAAGGATATCTAGATGCGGTTTGAAGGCAAAAGGGTTCTGGTGACGGGCGCGGCTTCGGGCATCGGTCGGGCAACCGCAGTGCTGATGGCCCGCGAGGGCGCACAGGTGACCTTGGGCGACATCAACGAGGCCGGTCTTGCCGAGACCGCAGCGATGATCGGTGCGGCCGCCCGTCCCGTGCCCTACAATGCCGAAGACCACGCATCGTGCCGCGCGCTGGTCGAGGCCGCCGCGGACGGCGGGCTGGACGTGCTGTGCAATGTTGCCGGAATGCTCAAGTGGGGACCGACCGAAAGCTTCGCGGTCGAGGACTTCGAGCGCATCCT
>JAHDXX010000160.1 GCA_023384025.1 Sphingomonadaceae bacterium | reverse complement strand
CGCTGATCGCGCTGCTGATCACCAAGAAATACTTCGGCAACCGCATCCGCGACGCCATCGGCCTGCTCGAGCAGGACGGTTTCACGCGCAAGCAGGCCAAGCGCAAGCTCTATGCCTTCCTGTGGTGGAAGCCTGGCATGATGCGGCGAATGGCATTCGAGTGGGCAGCGATCCTGACCCCGGGCTTCCATCCTTGGAAGCTGGATGACCGGGCGCTGATCGCGAAGTTCGACAGCCCCTATGCCGGCGCGGTGATGCCCGCCGAATAGAGGCTCCTTCAGGCAATGGTTCGTTATTG
Source organism: Sphingomonadaceae bacterium (assembly GCA_023384025.1). GTDB lineage: Bacteria > Pseudomonadota > Alphaproteobacteria > Sphingomonadales > Sphingomonadaceae > 34-65-8. The sequence continues at coordinate 7,189 of JAHDXX010000160.1, read as the reverse complement.
ACACTGGTGTAAGTAGTGGCTACTTACACCAGTGTCAGTTATCGAATCGGAGCCTGTCCATGAACGCCCCCGCCCGGATCGACCTCGATCAGCGCAACACCGCCCCCACCCCGGCGGATCTCGACATCACGGTGCGCGACGAGCGCTTCAACCGCAACACGACGCCCAACCGCTGGTGGGCGGGCGATGCCTTCGGCACTGCCTGGCACAACGCGCTGTCCGCCACGTTCCCGCGCGGCGAAGCGTTCTTCATCGAAGCGGTGAAGGCGCACCGCGATGGCGCCGGCCCCAAGCTGGCGGAAGAAATCCGCGCGTTCGTGCGTCAGGAAATCAACCACACCCGCGAACACATCGCCTTCAACAAGCTGGCCGAAAACCACGGTTACGACATCAAGGCGATTGATGAGCGCGTGCGCGAAATGCTGGAGCTGATCAAGGACCGCCCGGTGATCCTCAACCTCGCCGCGACCATGGCGTTGGAACACTACACCGCGATGATGGCCGCCGAATTCCTCCACAATCCGAACCATTTCAAGGATTCAGACCCCGAAGTTCGCGCGATGTGGCAATGGCACTCGATCGAGGAAATCGAGCACAAGGGCGTCGCGTTCGACACCTGGAACCATGCCACACGAGATTGGAGTGCGTGGAAGCGGTGGAAGGTGCGCAGCCTGATGATGCTGATCGTCACCGGCCGGTTCTTCAAGCACCGCTGGGAAGATTCGATCAACCTGCTGGCGCAGGACGGGATTACCGGGTGGAAAGCGCGCTGGGGCCTGTTCAAGTACCTGACCGTGTCGCCGGGCGTTGTCCGGCGGATTTTCCCGGCATGGCTGGCCTACTTCAAGCCCGGCTTCCACCCGTGGGACCACGACGATCGCGCGCTGATCCGCAAGTACGAAGGCGAATTCACCGACGCGCTGATGCCGGCGGAATAAGCCCCGGGTTTCTCCAAGGGAAAGGCCCCGGTCCGCCATGGACCGGGGCCTTTCTCGTTTCAGGCGGCGCGCATGTCAGCCAGCTCATCGGCCCCAAGGTCGAGAGCATACTCCGCGGTAGGTGCCTCGCCGCCCCGCCCACGGCTGTGGCGATTGCGGATAATTCCGGTCGCGGCGAAGCCAAGCTTGCGCAGCACCCGGCCCGACGCCGGATTGTCGAGGAAGTGGCTCGCCACCACCCGCCGGTGCCCCAGCATCTGCGCCACATCGAGAACCGCGTGGCCAGCCTCGGTAGCATAGCCTTGCCCCCAATGCGGGCGCGCAATCCAGTAGCCCAGCTCGATCTCGCCCTCGACCGGGTCAATCCCGATGCAGCCAACGAGCTGCGCGTTGTCAGCCCGGACAATCAGGAAACGCGGATAGGCCGGCGCGATCGGGAGCTGCACGAAGGCATGCGCATCTTGCGGCTCATAGGGCCACGGTGCGCTGGCAAGGTTACTCACCACGCCTTCGTCGGCAATCCCGCCGAGAACCTGTTTCCAGTCCTCGGGCCACGGGGGTCTCAGCAGCAGCCGTTCACTGCGATGGAACATGGGTCTCTCTCCTCATCGCCCCGCTCGCCCCGCTAAAGGCAATGCGTGACACTTGCGTGGCGGCGAAACAAAATTTCGCCAGTGCGAGAGGGAGAAACGACAAGAGGGAGACGGGCCCCCTGCATTCACAGGAAAGCCCCATCTCCCTCTTCGTCTGCCGGTGCCTGTGGCCCGGCTGGGACCGTCCTGTCTGGACGATCCCGTTATCGGATCATCCGTTTACTCGGCTGCTTCCGCGAGCATGTCGACCGATACGAACTTTCGGCCAAGCTTGCCCTTGTGGAAGCGGACCACGCCGTCGGTCAGCGCGAACAGCGTATGGTCCTTGCCCATACCCACGTTGGAGCCCGGGTAGAACTTGGTGCCGCGCTGGCGCACGATAATGTTGCCCGCAATCACGCCCTGGCTGCCGAACTTCTTGACGCCAAGGCGACGACCGGCCGAATCACGACCGTTACGCGACGAACCGCCTGCTTTCTTATGTGCCATCGTCCGGTCTCCTTACTTGGCTTCGTCGGCCTTGGCGGCCTTCTTGGCCGGAGCCTTCTTGGCAGCCGGCTTCTTGGCGGCAGCTTCCTTGGCCGGAGCTGCTTCGGCTTCTGCCTTGGGTGCAGCTTCCTTCTTCGGCGCAGCCTTCTTTTCGGCCTTGGCATCGCCCACAGCGACGATCCGCAGCAGGGTCATCTGCTGGCGGTGACCGTTCTTGCGGCGATAGTTGTGCCGGCGACGCTTCTTGAAAACGATCACCTTTTCGCTCTTCGCCTGCGCGATGATCTCTGCCGAAACAGTGACCTTGGCAGCGTCGGCCAGGCTGTCGCCTTCGCCCGCGAGCAGGACATCGCCCAGCGTCACGGTGTCACCGGCTTCCCCGGCGAGCTTTTCGACTGCAATCTTGTCTCCGGCGGCAACCCGGTATTGCTTGCCGCCCGTGCGCACTACTGCGAACATGGTGAATGTCTTCCATAATCGTGTTGTTGTGCCGACATCGAAGGTGATACCGGCGCGCCCGACCCCTCGCCCGAGGGCGTGGGTGCGGAAAGAGCGGTGCCGTTAGGCGAAACACCTGGCCAAGTCAACGCTCCGCAGGCCCCTTTTTTCGGCGAGGCTGGCAAGCTGGGTGAAGCATGCTAGGGAAAACGAATGTCCCGTGCACTCCAAGCGTTCTGTAGTTTGCCTGCCCTGCTTGCCATCGCTGCCTGTGCCAGCGTTTCGGACCGCTATCCCTCGCTCGCGGTCCGCCCGGCGGAGCGGGTGGAAGGCACTTTCGCTGCCCCGCCGCCCGTACCCGAGCCATCTGCGCCGGGGCAGGAGGCAACGACACGAATCGATTCGCTGGTCGGTTCCGCCAATGCCGCGCATCGCCGGTTTCTGGATCGGGTCGCTTCCGCGCGTGCTCTGGCCCTGGTCGGGCGGGGCGCCGGGCCGGAAGATAACCGCTGGGCGGCAGCACAGATCGCCCTTGCCGATCTCGACAGCATCCGCAGCGACACCGCGATTGCCCTGGGCGACCTCGACCTGATGTTCGTGGACACGACCCTGTCCAACATCCGGCGCGAGCAGGTCGAACAGGCCCGCGCTGAAGTCGTCAGCCTGATTGCCGAGCAGGACCGCATCCTGTCAGGTTTGCGGCAGGAGGCGGGGCAATGAACCTCGCCTGCAGCACCTGCCCGGTCAAGGAACGCGCCGCCTGTGCCGTGCTCAGCGACGATGAACGCGATGCGCTCGCCCGTGCCGGTCGCACCCGTACCCTGCAAAAGGGCGAAATGCTGTTTGCTGCCGGGGACGAAGACGCCGCCTGCGCCACTCTGGTCAGCGGCGTGCTGAAGGTGGCCACGATCACCGAGGATGGCGAGGAGCAGATCCTCGCACTGGTCCATCCGGCGGGGTTCATTGGTGAACTGTTCCGACCGTTTTCCGAATTCGACGTGGTGGCGCTCACCGAAAGCAAGCTTTGCGTCTTTGCCCGCAGCGACATGGAATCCGCGCTCGAGCAGCATCCCGCGCTGACGCTGGCCCTGCTGCGGCGCTCGCAGGAAGACCTTCACGCCACGCGCGAACTGCTGGCGCTGGCCGGACGCGGCTCAGCGACGCAGAAAGTGGCAGCACTGGTGTTCGCTCTGGCCCATGCTGCCAGCGATTCGCCGTGTCATCCGTCGGCGCGCTTCGACTTGCCGCTGACGCGCGGGGAAATGGCCAACATGCTCGGCCTGACCATCGAGACCGTCAGCCGCCAGCTGACCCGCCTGGAGCGCGATGGCGTGATCCGGAAGGCAGGTACGCGCGGGATCGAATTGCTCGACCCCGCGCACCTGTCGATGCTGTCCGGTCGGGAGGGCGTCTAGAACCGCGCCGCTGAGGTGGCACAGCCCCAAAACGTGGACCGCATCGTCAGGATAAACCTGACAGTTGCCGCCGGACCGCGCCGCTCACCCCCGTGCATACGGCGCCGGTCCCGGCGACATCAGCGGTTTCCCACTCTCGCCACGAGACTGCATTGATCGAAGTCAAACCGCGGGCGCTCAGCCCCAGCGGGCAAGATCGGCATGATCTCCCGCGCGCGGTTCGATCCAGTGCCAGCCATCGGCGCGCTTCTCGCGCTTCCAGAACCAGGCCGCGCCTTTGAGGTGGTCCATGCAGAAATCGACTGCATCGATCGCATCGCGCCGGTGGAGCGCTGCAGCGGAAACGCACACAATCGGCTCGCCCGGCCGCATCAGCCCGATCCGGTGGACCATCAGCAGTCCCATCAGCTCGAACCGGGCAAAGGCGCGGTCGGCCAGCTCATGCATCCCCGGCAAGGTGAGCGGTTCGTAATGCGACAGCTCCAGCGCCTCGACGCCCTGATCGTGCCGCACTTCGCCGACGAAGGTGCACACCCCGCCCAGGCCCGGATTGGCCTGCGTGAATGGACCGATCAGCGTGCCGGGAATGAACATCCGGTCAAGCAAGCGGATATCGCGCATGGGCACGGCGATTACCCGCCGCTGACCGGGGGGAGTAAGGCGATCTCGTCGCCGTCTTTCGCAACGATGGCGGCCTTGTCTGCCACCAATTCACCGTTGATGGCCACCTTGGTGGAATCCGACGCGATCACATCAGCCAGCGAGGTGGGCAGCGAAGCGAGCAGCTCCAACCAGCTCAAGGGACTGCCTGGCTGTTCCAGCGTATCGCCGCCGGCCAGGTCAGCCAGCTTGCCAAGGAACACGAGGCGGATCATCCCCCCGTCACCGACATGTGACGCGGCTGCGCCGGTGCGGCACCGCGGGCGGATATGTCGAAATGGTGCCGCTCCGGCTTGATCCGCATGGCCTGGTCTAGTGCTGCTGCGAGGTTGTCATCCGGCGCGTCGGAGCGCAGCGCGGCGCGCAGGTCAACCCGCTCGCCGCCACCGAGGCAGGGATAGAGCTGCCCGGTCGCGGTCACCCGGATGCGGTTGCACCCGGCGCAAAAGTTGTTGGTCAACGGCGAGATCAGGCCGAGCCTGCCGCCGGTCTCGGCCACCGTCAGGTAACGCGCTGGGCCGCCAGTGCTGTGACTGCTGTCGCTCAAGGTAAAGCATTGCTCCAGCCGTTCGCGCACTGCGGTGAGCGGCAGGAAGTGATCGACCCGATCTTCCTCGACCTCGCCCAATGGCATGACTTCGATCAGAGTCAGGTCATGCCCTTCCCCGTGAGCCCAGCGGACCAGCTCGGGGATCTCGTCCTCGTTCAGCCCCTTGAGCGCGACCGTATTGATCTTGACCTTGAGCCCGGCCGCCTTCGCAGCAGCAACCCCCGCCAGCACATCGGCAAGCCGGTCACGCCGGGTGAGCTGGGTGAACAGCACCGGGTCAAGGGTATCGAGCGAGACGTTGATCCGCCGCACTCCGGCATCGGCAATCTGGGCCGCGTATCCGGCGAGTTGCGTGCCATTGGTGGTCAGGGTCAGCTCTTCCAGCCCCTCCCCAAGCTTGCGACCCAGCGCGCGCAGCAGATCGACCATGTCACGCCGCACCAGAGGCTCGCCGCCGGTCAGGCGGATCTTGGTGATCCCGCGCGCAATAAAGCCCAGCGAAAGTTGGTAGAGCTCTTCCAGACTGAGCACTTCGCGCTTGGGCAGGAACTGCATCTTTTCCGGCATGCAGTAACCGCAGCGCAGGTCGCACCGGTCGGTTACCGACAGTCGCAAGTAGGAAATGCGCCTGCCGAACGTGTCCCGCAGCATTGCGCCAGCGGCCACGGCGGCCTCACCTGCCGTTGTCTCAATCGCCATGGAGCGGAAGATAGTGACCGGTCACGCCCGGTGCATTCCCCAAATATGCGAGCGTTCCCTCCAGCCGGGCCCCGGCAAGGCCCGCCACCAGGTTGACCCGCACCGGCGCCAGCGCCCGGGCAAGGTCACGCACCGCCGCACGCCGCCAGTCTGTGTGGTCGACCGGCGCGGGTTGCAGGACCAGCACGATTGAAGCGGCTCCCTTCGCCGCGGCATCGCGCACGGCAGCGACGTGCCTGGCATGGAATGCGGAGGCAGCGCCAAGGGCATCGCCGGGCAGGCCGTCGACCTTGAGGACCACCTGCGCCGCGCCGCTCTGCTCCATCTCAGCGCCGCTCCCGCGTCAGGGTAATGCCGATTTTCTCGTTCGCTTCGGCGATCGCGAGCTTGACGATCTTGACTGTGACCGCCTCGATCCGCTGGTCCTGCAGGAACAGCGTTTCGCAGATATGGTCCGCCACGGCCTCGATCAGCTTGAAATGCACCCCCGGCGGCAGCGCGTCGGTCGCGGCGAACTTCAGGTCCATATAGTTCTTGCTCGCCTCGAGCGGGGTGTCGGGCGCGTAATGGTCAGCGCACTTGAGCCTGACGGTGATGGTGATCCGCAAGGGCTGTGGCTTGCCGGTTTCTTCCGAATAGATCCCGGTAAGCACGTCATGCTCCAGATCGGCAACTTCAAGGATCAGCGAATCGGCCATTCTTCCCGCCTTAGCCGTTTTGCCGCCAGCGCGCGAAGATCGCGGTCGGCAGATGGCGCGCGCCCTCTCCCTCCTCGCGCACGGCGAGGTCGCCGTGCTCGATCACCCCGGGCAGGTGGGCGAGCTTTTCTGCCAGCAATCCGGCGAGTGCGAGGCTGCTCATGCGCACGGCATAGACCGTCAGGAACAGGAAGCGGCTTTCGCTGTCGAGCAATTGCCCGCAATCACCGACCAGCCCCGGCAGGCTTTCCTCCAGCCGCCAGACCTCGCCGTTGGGGCCACGCCCGAATTTTGGCGGATCGAGGATGATCCCGTCATAGCGCCGCCCGCGTCGCACTTCGCGCGCGGCGAATTTGGTCGCATCGTCGACCAGCCAGCGGATCGGGCGCTCGGCCATGCCGGACAGTGCCGCGTTCTCGCGCGCCTGGGCGACCGACTTCTTGCTCGCATCGACGTGGACGACAGGGCCGTGCTCGCTCAATGCCAGCGAGCCGACCCCGGTGTAGCCGAACAGGTTGAGCGTACTTAGCCCCTCCCCTTCAGGGGAGGGGTTGGGGTGGGGGCCATCGGAGGACGTGCTGATAGCAGGAACTCCCCCACCCCCGGCCCTTCCCCTGAAGGGGCGGGGAGTCAATTGCCCACCCATCCAGTCCCCCACCGGGGCCATGTCCGGGAAGAAACCAACGTGTCGGAACGGGGTGCACTGGGC
>JAHDXX010000159.1 GCA_023384025.1 Sphingomonadaceae bacterium | reverse complement strand
CGATGGAAGCGCCGCCGCCATGGCTGTCGCCGGCCTTCAAAGTGTGCGCGGCGATCGTGGCGCCGTGGATGATGGTCTGGCGGTCCTTCATCGCCTTGGCCCAAGCGGGTTGGCCCTGATCGGCGTCGGCGAGTGGAGCCGGCGGGGGCGGAGTGTTAGGGCCCGGAGTGATGGTGCCGCCCGTGTTGGTGATCGCGGCGCGGCCGCCATCGCGGAACGACTGCTTCATGCTGCCCGCCGCCTTGCGCAGCGGCGAGGTCGCAGCACCGGCCCCTGCCTTGCCGACAGCGGCCATGCCGGAGCCGACAGCAGCCGGGCCGGACTTGCCTGCCGAGCCCAGCGCATAGGCCATGGTCGCTCCGCCAGCAGCGCGCGAGCTGCCGTGGGCGACGTTGGAAGCGGCAGAGGCGACCGCACCGCCAGCGAGCTTTGCACCGGCAACCGCTCCGGCAGCCGCGCCGCCTGCCAGCAGGGCTGTTCCCGCGGCTGCGCCAGCGCCCAGCTGGGGTCCGCCAGAGACGATGCCATTGGCAACGCCGGGGCCGAAGATGCCAAGCCCGAGCAGGGTCAGGCTGGCCAGCACGATCGAGAGTGCGTCCTCGATCGTCGGTTCGCCCGAAATCGCGCTGGTGAACTCGGTGAAGATGGTCGAGCCGATCCCGACGATCACCGCCAGCACCAGCACCTTGATCCCGGAAGAGACCACATTGCCGAGAACGCGTTCGGCCATGAAGGCGGTCTTGCCGAACAGCCCGAACGGGATGAGCACGAAGCCGCAGAGCGTGGTCAGCTTGAACTCGATCAGGGTGATGAACAGCTGGATCGCAAGGATGAAGAAGGCGATGATGACGATCGCCCAAGCGACCAGCAGGATCACGATCTGGAGGAAATTCTCGAAGAAGCTGACGAAACCCATGAGGTCGACGATCGCTTCGAGCATGGGCTGCGCGGCATCGAGGCCGACCTGCGCGACCCTGCCGGGCTGGAGCAGTTCGGCGGCGGAAAGCCGGTACCGCTGGCCTTGAGTCCGAGCCCGGCAAAGCTCTCGAACACGATGCGGGCGAGCGCGTTCCAGTTGCCGATGATATAGGCGAAGGCACCGACGAACAGGGTCTTCTTGACGAGGCGCGCGATGATGTCCTCGTTCTCGCCCCAGGTCCAGAACAACGCGGCCAGCGTCACATCGATCACGATCAGCGTGGTCGCAACGAAGGCGACCTCGCCCGAGAGGAGGCCGAAGCCGCTGTCGATGTAGCGCGAGAAGATGTCGAGGAAGCGGTCGACGACGCCGGTGCCACCCATGTCACTGTTCCTTTGCTTGCTGGGGTTCGGAGGACGGAGCCGGAGCGGCGGTGGCATCGACAGCGTCCACCGCGCGGCTTTCAAGCCCGAGGAACCGCCGCCGCTTCTCGGCCCAGGCCGCGCGGCAATCGGGCGAGGACAACGCCAGTTCGCCCATCTGCGCGCAGGCGCGAAGCTGCGCGGGCAGCGGATCGCCATCGGGCTCGAACACGGTGGTAACTTCCACAGGCACAGGCTTTGGCTCCTCGCGCAGCTGAAGCGCGGTCATGGTCAGCGCGACGGCGACAAAGGCGATCGCTCCGATCCGCGCGAGGTGCCTGGTGTCCATCGCCTCAGTTCCGGAACATCTGGGCATTGGCAGGGACGTAGCCGCGCCCCGGTGACAGGAAGCGGCGCAGCTGCTCGCGCGCCTGCGCCTTGGCCGCTGCCGCATTGGCGGCATCGAGCGACTGCGCGCGGGCGAAGGCGGCGAGCGTGGCGGTGAGATCGGCGAGCTGCTGCGACTGCAGCGCGAGCAGCTGATTGCCAGCCTGGGCCGCCTGCAGCGCGCCCGTTGCCGACTGGCTGGCGGTAACCAGCGTCTGCACCGAACTGCGCGCGCCTTCGATATTGCTGACTGCGCCAGCCTGGACCTTGAGTGCATCCTCGAAGGCGGCGACGCTGTTCTTCCAGCGCTCCTCGGCGGCCTGGACCATATCGCGCTGGCTGCCGGTCAAATTGCGCCCCGAATATTGCCGCTCGAACTCGCGTTCGATCTGCTGGACATCGTACGATATGCGCTGGGCCTGGCTGAGCAGCTGCTGGGTCTGGCGGATCTGCTGCTGGAGCGGTTCGAGCACGCTGGTCGGCAGGCTGGTGAGATTGCGCGCCTCGTTGATCAGCGAGGTCGCCTGGTTCTGCAAGGAACGGATCTGGTTGTTGATCTGCTCGAGTGTGCGCGCGGCGGTGAGCACGTTCTGCGCGTAGTTCGAGGGATCGTAGACGATCCCGCCGAAGCCGAACTGGGCATAGGCGGGCGCGGGAACCAGCGCGGTGGCGGTCATCGACAGCACGGCAACACCGGCGGCGAGCGTATGGGCAAGACGGGGGGATTTCATGGGGCTTACTCCTTGGGTTGGCCCGAAGAGGGATTGAGGTTTCGGGCGGGGGGAACGGATGGCGGGGCCGGCAGCATGTCGGCGGCCCAGGCGAGGCCGCGATGGCGCAACCAGGCACGTGCGAAATCGTCAGCCCCGTGGGCTTCGGTCAGCTCGCCGATCGCGAGCTGGTCGGCCTTCGAGGAAGTGGCGGTGAAGGCGAGCGCGACTTCGCCGAGGCCCAGTTCGAACAGCCGGTTGCCGCGCGCTGACTGGCAGTAATAGTCGCGCTTGGGAGTGGCCCGGGCGACGATCTCGATCTGGCGGTCGTTGAGACCGAAGCGGCGATAGATCGACAGAATCTGCGGCTCGACCGCGCGCTCGTTAGGCAGGAAGATCCGGGTCGGGCAGCTTTCGATGATGGCGGGCGCAATCGCGCTGGTCTCGATGTCGGCGAGGCTCTGGGTGGCAAACACCACGCTCGCATTCTTCTTGCGCAGCGTCTTCAGCCATTCGCGCAGCTGCGCGGCGAAGGCGGGGCTGTCGAGCACCAGCCAGCCTTCGTCGATGATGATCATGGTTGGCGAACCGTCGAGCCGGCCTTCGATGCGGTGGAACAGGTAGGAAAGTACGGCCGGCGCTGCCGCCGAGCCAGTCAGCCCTTCGGTCTCGAAAGCCTGAAAGCGTGCGTCACCGAGATGTTCGACCTCGGCATCGAGCAGACGGCCGAACGATCCGCCGATGCAATAGGGCGCGAGCGCCTGCTTCAAGGCCTGCGATTGGAGCAGCACTGCGAGCCCGGTCAGCGTACGTTCGGCGATGGGTGCGGTGGCGAGCGAGGTCAGTGCCGACCACAGATGTTCCTTGGTCACCGGATCGACCGCCACGCCTTCGGAAGCCAGCATCGCCTGCAGCCATTCGGCGGCCCAGTTGCGTTCTGCGGGCTCATCGATCCGCGCCAGCGGCTGCAGTGACACCGCACCCGCACCTTCGTCGGACAGGCTTGTGCCAAGATCCTGCCAGTCACCGCCGCAGGCCAATGCCGCCGCGCGGATCGAGCCGCCGAAATCGAAGGCGAAGACCTGAGCACCCTTGTAACGGCGGAACTGCAGCGCCATCAGCGCCAGCAGCACCGACTTGCCCGCCCCGGTCGGCCCGACAATCAGGCTGTGGCCAACGTCGCCGACATGGAGCGAGAAGCGGAACGGGGTCGAGCCTTCGGTGCGTGCGTAGAACAGCGGCGGTGCGCGGAAGTGCTCGTCCCATTCCGGCCCGGCCCAGACCGCCGAGAGCGGGATCATGTGAGCGAGGTTGAGCGTCGAGATCGGGGGCTGGCGGACGTTGGCGTAGACATGGCCGGGGAGCGATCCGAGCCAGGCCTCGATGGCATTCATGCCCTCGACGATCACGGTGAAATCACGGCCCTGGATCACCTTCTCGACCAGACGCAGCTTTTCGGCTGCGAGCGAAGGATCCTCGTCCCACACCGTCACAGTAGCGGTGACATAGGCCTGCCCGACATGGTCGGCGCCGAGTTCCTGCAACGCCTCATCAGCATCGGCGGCCTTGTTCGAGGCGTCGCTGTCGAGCAGCGTCGAGGCCTCGTTGGTCATCACCTCCTTGAGGATGGCAGCGACCGACTTGCGCTTGGCGAACCATTGCCGACGGATCTTCGCGGTCAGCCTGGTCGCATCGGTCTTGTCGAGCATCACCGCGCGGGTCGACCAGCGATAGGAAAAGGCGAGCCGGTTGAGCTCGTCGAGCAGACCCGGGAATGTGCTGCTCGGAAACCCCACCACGGTCAACGTGCGCAGATGCGCGCGGCCGAGGCGCGGTTCTAGCCCGCCGGTGAGCGGCTCGTCGGCCAGCAGCGCATCCAAGTGCATCGGAGTTTCGGGAACGCGGACCCGGTGGCTGCGGGTCGAGATGCAACTGTGGAGGTAGGTCAGCGTCTCGCTGTCATCGAGCCATTGGGCCTCGGGCACGAAGCCTTCGACCAGCCGCAGCAGCCGGTCGGTGCGGTCGATGAACAGGTCGAGCAGTTCCTTGGGGTTGATCCCCATTTCGGCCTTGCCCTCGTAGAGCCAGCTCTCGGCGCGTGCGGCATCTTCGGCAGGCGGCATCCAGCATAGCGTCAGGAAATAGCCGCTCTCGAAATGCGCGCCTTCTTCGGCGAATTGCGCGGCGCGTTCGCGCTCGACCAGCTCGGAAGCTGGATCGGGAAGCTGGCTCTCGGGATAGTCCTGCGCCGGACGACGCACCGCCTCGACGAAGATCGCCCAGCCCGATCCGAGGCGGCGTAGCGCGCTGTTGAGCCGCGCGGTCGTCGCGATCAGCTCGGCAGGCGTGGCGCTATCGAGATCGGGACCACGGAACCGGGCCGAACGCTGGAAGCTGCCATCCTTGTTGAGCACCACGCCGGGTGCGACCAGCGCCGCCCAGGGCAGGAAGTCTGCGAGCCGGTCGGCCTTGTTCCTGTATTCGCGAAGCGAGAGCATGGGCTTCAGACCCTCAGAAAATTGGGGAAGCGCAGATGCCGCCGCGCGACATCGACGAACTGGGGATCGCGCCGCGCCGCCCAGACCGAAACCGCATGGCCGAGCGCAAAGATCGCCACGCCGGCGATCCAGAGCCTGAGGCCCAGCCCGATCGCGGCGGCCAGCGTCGCATTGGCGATGGCGAGGCCGCGCGGCGCACCGCCGAGCAGGATGTGCTCGGTCAGTGCGCGGTGGACCGGCACCACGTAGCCGGGGACGGCCTCGGGCGACGCGCCGTCCATCAGACGAGCGCTCCGCCGCCGAAGCTGAAGAACGACAGGAAGAAGGACGAGGCAGCAAAGGCGATCGACAGGCCGAACACGATCTGGATCATTCGCCGCGCGCCGCCCGAAGTGTCGCCAAAGGCCAGCGCGAGGCCGGTGGCGATGATAATCATGACGGCAACGATCTTGGCGACCGGGCCCTGGATCGATTCGAGGATTGACTGGAGCGGCGCTTCCCATGGCATCGACGAACCCGCTGCATGAGCGGGGGCGGCAACGGTAAGGGCAACGAAGCCGCCGAGCATGGCAGCGGACAGCCGGGCACGGGCGCGCGAAGGGGTCTGGATCACGTATTGTCTCCTTGGGCTTGGGGGAAGAAGGGAAGGATCCGGTAATCACCGCGCTCATCGAGTCCGGTGACCTGGGCGAGTTCGGCCAGACGCCGTCCGGTGCCGTCGCGGACCAACACGGCCACGACGTCGATGGTCTCTGCGATCAGCGCGCGCGGTACTGTGACCACACTTTCCTGGATCAGCTGTTCAAGCCGCCGCAGCACGCCGAGCGCCGACCCGGCATGGATCGTGCCGACGCCGCCCGGATGGCCGGTGCCCCAGGCTTTCAAGAGATCGAGCGCTTCCGCGCCGCGCACTTCACCGATGGGAATGCGGTCGGGCCGCAGCCGCAGCGCGGAGCGAACCAGGTCGGACAGCGAAGCGACACCGTCCTTGGTCCGAAGCGATACGAGGTTGGGCGCGGCGCATTGAAGCTCGCGCGTGTCCTCGATCAGGACCACCCGGTCGTCAGTCTTGGCAACTTCGGCGAGCAGGGCGTTGGTGAGCGTGGTCTTACCCGTCGAGGTGCCCCCGGCGACAAGGATGTTCTTCTTCTCGCCGACAGCGCGGGTAAGCGCGTCGGCCTGTCCCTGTGTCATGATCCCGGCCGCGACGTAGTCGGCAAGGGTGAACACTGCTACGGCAGGCTTGCGGATTGCGAAACTTGGTGCCGCCACCACTGGCGGCAACAGTCCCTCGAAGCGCTCCCCCGTCTCGGGAAGCTCAGCCGAGACACGCGGTGCGCCGGGATGAACCGTGGCGCCTTGGCATGGACCTCGGCCCCGACATGGTGCGCAACCAGCCGGATGATCCGCTCGCCATCGGCAGCGGACATCCCTTTCCCTGTATTGGCGATCCCGGCACCCAGCCGGTCGATCCACAGCTGCCCGTCGGGATTGAGCATGACCTCGATGACCGAGACGTCTTCAAGCCAGGCGGCGATCTCCGGCCCCAGCGCAGTGCGCAGCATGCGCGCACCACGCGATGATGCTTCGGACCGGATCGGAATGACACTCATGGGATGCCCCGTTCAGATGAGGCAACCGACCATCGGCTGCGCTCGCGAGGCAGATCAAAGAGACATTAGTTCCGGGGATGGCAACAGGTTGTTGTGAACGGAGTAGAATGGCGCAGATGGAGAAAGCGGAGGCGGCACTGATTCAACTCGTGACGGTTTGACTCGCAGTGAACAGACCCAAAATCGAGATACAAGCGGCAGTGAATTTCGGGTAGGCAGTCCTGATTCGTTTATCGTTTCCGGCTTTCGGTCAATGATCTGTCGAAGGGTGAAAAATCAAAGGACGCGGCGTGGGAGCTAATTTCGAGCAACAGAAAGTAATCGAAGCGCTCGACGGGCCTATGCTGATAGTTGCCGGACCAGGCTCTGGCAAAACCTTCTCGTTGGTTGAGCGAACCGCCAACCTGCTTGCGACACGGGACGTGCAGCCGGAGCGCGTGCTGATCTCGACCTTTACCGAGAAGGCGGCGAAGGAACTCAAGACCCGGATCGCGGACCGTCTCCAAAGGTCGGGGGCAAACGTCAATCCACTCGACCTCACGGTCGGCACGTTGCATTCGATCTTCCTCGACATCATCGATGAGTTTCGCGCTTTTTCGAGCATCCGTCGCAACTTCACGATCCTCGACCAGTTCGATCAGCAGTATTTTGTCTTCCAGCGTCTGCCTGAATTCCGTGAGATTGCTGGTTTGGAAGATTTTATCCGGCCATCGCAAAACCTGTCATCATGGCGTGTCGCCGAGCGGTTGTGCGGCTATTTGAACAAGCTTTCGGAAGAAGCTGTCCTGCCGGAATCCTTGGCAACAGCGACTGCGACCGAGCTGCAGGTTCTTGGCGAGGCATATACCCTCTATCAAACGCTGCTTGGCCAATACAATTACATCGATTTTTCCTCTATCCAGGTCGAGGTGCTCCGGCTGCTGGAACTGCCTGAGGTCGCCGAACAGCTTTGCGATCGGTTCGATTATCTGATGATCGACGAGTATCAGGACACCAACACGATTCAGGAACGGATCGTTC
>JAHDXX010000158.1 GCA_023384025.1 Sphingomonadaceae bacterium | reverse complement strand
CGAGGACAGATCGACCAGATAGGCCACCGGCACGGCCGGATCTCGCGCAAACCGTGGCAGATTCTTGGGCGTATCGCCCGCGCCCGACACCATGTCCGGCGCTGCCACGAGGCAACCGGTCATCAGTGCGGCAATGCATTTGCGTGTGTTCATCGATCCCGTCGCGCCGGACGGGGCCGGTGCCTTAACCTGCGGAGAATACTCGCGCGTCGCTATAGCCCGCCTCGCGCACCTTTGCGAGGGCCGCTTCCGCCTGTCCACGGGTTGCGTATGGCCCGGTGCGGACACGATAGACTTCCCCCGCCTTGGTCACGAATCCGCCGATCCTGCTCGCGGCACGGTCAGCGTTTGCCTTGCTCGAAAAGGCCGCCGCCTGGATCACAAATTCACCACCTGTTGCAGGCGCCGGAGCAGTCGCCGCTTCTGCCGGTGCGCGCACCGGGGCAGCCGCAGTACGAACCGCTGGCGTCACAGGCGCCACGCCCGTGCGCGACTGGCCTCCGAGCGGGTAGGCAGTGTTGGCCTTGCGCTCCTCCACGAACAGACCGGAGCCGTTCGCCTTTGGTGCGGGTTGTGGAGCAACTTGCGCTTGCTCGGGAACCGGGGTTGGCATCGTGCGGGTTGGACCTTGCGCGAGCATCGTCGCCGCGCCGCCGGCGGGCAACTTGCGCTGCAGGACGCCTAGCAGCGATTTCGGCGTATCCATCCGCTGAGATGCGCTCCGGCCAGCGCGCAGCTCGGCCCGGTCCGCTTCGGGCGGGTTGACCCGGCGCACGCGCACCGGAGCCCCTTCACTCACCCCGAGCGCAGCCTGCGCTCCGGGAGAGAGCGCGACCAGGCGCTTGGTTGTCATCGGTCCGCGTCGCTCGACCCGCGCGAGAATTGTACGGCCACTGTCAAGTTCGGTCACTTCGACATAGCTCGGAAGCGGCAAGGTCTTGTGCGAGATGGTAATGCCCTGCCCGCCCTCTGCTTCGACCCCGGCGTAGCCCACCGCGTCGTAGCTGGCGGTATCGACCGGCACGAATTCCTGGCCATCGACGACGAAGGCATCGCCCAGGACCATCGGATAATCAGCCGACGGTCCGTTAGCGACGCGCGCCATCTGTGCGCTATCGACCATCGCCAGATCGGCGGAATCGCCACGGAACATCGAGCAGCCGCCGAGCGCGGCGGTTACCGTGAGGGCAACGAAGGCCTTTCCGGCCAGATCACTGGGCAATCTCATCTGCAAGCAACCCCACACCAAGTGCGTAGTAGTTCGAGCAGTTATATTCGAGGATAACCCTATAATTTGTGGTTAAGAGCCACGCGGGAGTGCCTGGGCCGTCCGGCTGGAACAGCGAGACGACGGTGCTGTCGGCAAGAGGGCGCTGCGGCTGAACCCCCAGAGCCCGCCATTCGGCCACGCTGAGCCAGCGACTGTGCCGCTCGTGCACGCGGGCGCAGGTCGGCGCTGCGAGACGCGACTGCACTCGCGACCAGTCAAATTCTTGCGGAATCGATGCCCTCACCCCCCAAGGCTGGCCCGTGCGCCACCCGGCATCACGGAAATAATTCGCAATCGAAGCAAGGGTGTCTGCCCTATTGTTGAAAATATCGGCGCGCCCGTCGCCATCGCCGTCAACCGCAAGCCTGAGATAGACACTGGGCAGGAACTGCGGGTTGCCGAATGCCCCCGCCCAGCTGCCAACCAGCGTTGAGCGTGAATATCCTTTGTCCGCGATTTTCATGAGGTTGATCCACTCACTTGCGAACAGTTCTCGCCTTCGACCTTCCCACGCGAGGGTCGCAAGCGAACGCGACAGATCGAAATTGCCCTTGAAGCTGCCGTAGTTCGATTCCTTGCCCCAGATCGCCACCAGCACTTCGCCCGGAACACCATACTGCCGTTCGATCGCGGCAACGGTGCCCGCGTTTGATGCCAGCACGTTTCGCCCTGCCCTGATCCGGTCCGCTGTCACGTGTTTTGCGATATAGGGGGCAACCGCAGGGAAGCCGCTGCGGGTTGGTGTGCCCGGTTGCGACCTGTCCAACTCGATCACGCGCATGTTGGGCGTCAACCCTTCGGTCATCCGGGTGATAGTTGCCTCACTCACCCCTTCCGCGCGCGCCTGGGCTTTCAGCGCGTGCAAATAGGCGTCGAAGTCACTCTGCTGCGCCTGGCTGGTCGTTGCCGGACCTGCCAGGGCGGCCGAAGCCAAAACGCAAGCGGTAAGTCTTTTCCTGATCATCGCTCCATCTTGCACAAGCAGAAGCAGGGTAGAAACGGTTTTCGTCAGCAGGCCGGAACTTAGCGGCAGGCCGAACCGATCAAACGAAGGGTGACAAATGTCCGCACGCTCGCTAGCGCGGCAAAAGCGCGGACAGGTGGCAGAGCGGTTGAATGCACCGGTCTTGAAAACCGGCGAGGGTGCAAGCCCTCCGTGGGTTCGAATCCCACCCTGTCCGCCACAACCCCCTGAAATCTGACCCAATACCTATAGGCAAATTAACCCGCCCTTTGGTGGTTCGTTAACCATTTGCCGTTACCAGGCTGTCTATGACTTACGCAGCCTTTCGTTTCGCAGCCCTTGGGGGCACCCTTTGCGCAACCCTCGCGATGGGTTCGCACGCCCTCGCAGCAGGCATCCCGGCCGGTACCCTGATCGAGAACACGGCGAGCGCCAGTTACAATACTGGCGGCCCGACCCAGGTCATCGATTCGAACACGGTCAGCTTCCAGGTGGCCGAATTGCTCGATGTGGCTGTCGCCTCGCAGGATGCCAGCGCGCTGCCGATTACCTCAACGACCGTGCTGACCTTCTCGGTAACCAATACGGGTAATGGCCCCGAACCGTTCGTTCTGACCGCCAACCCGGCGGTGTCCGGCAACGATTTCGATGTCACGATTGATGGCCTCGCGATCGATAGCAACGGCAATGGCGTTTATGATGCGGGCACCGATGTCCTGCTCGCCAACGGCGGCACCTCGGCGAGCCTCAATCCGGACGAATCGATCACCGTTTTCGTGCTGGTCACCGCGCCCGGCGGAACGACCGATGGCCAGACCAGCCAGGTGCGCCTGCTGGCAGAGGCCGATACGGGAACTGGCACCCCCGGCGATGTGTTCACCGGTGCCGGCGAAGGCGGCGTGGACGCGGTGGTCGGCAGCACTGGCGCCGATGACGATGATGTCGGATCGCTGATCTCCAGCGTGGCAACCGTCTCGCTGGTCAAGAGCGTAGTGATTACCGATCCGTTTGGCGGCACGCAGCCGGTCCCCGGCGCAATCGCGACCTTCACGCTTTCCGCAACAGTGGTCGGAACCGGGTCGATCAACGACCTGCTGATCACCGACGCCATCCCGACGTCCACCACATATGCCCCTGGCACCCTGACGCTGGACACCAATGCCCTGACCGATGCCGCCGACACCGATGCCGGGGAAGCGTCCGCCAGCGGTGTTGCCGTCAACCTCGGCACGGTCGCTGCCGGCACAACCCATTCCGTGACCTTCCAGGTCGAGATCGACTGAACGGGAAAATGAACATGCTCAACCGGATATTCGTCGCCCTTTCGCTGGTCCTGGTCATGCAACTGGCTGTGCCGATGGCCCACGCCCAGAGTGCATCGGCCGTTTCGCTGAGCGGAGACGTCAAGGTCATCCGAACGGTTGATGAGAACGGCACTGCCAGGACCGTGCTGGAAGAGCCCAGTCAGGTCATCCCGGGTGACCGGCTGGTGTTCACCACCCGCTACACCAACTCTTCGGCGGAGATCGTTGAAGACTTCGTGGTCACCAATCCGCTGCCGAAGGCGGTAATGCTCGCCGAAGACGGGGATTTCGAAGTCTCGGTCGACGGCGGCAAGACATTCGGTCGTTTCGCCGCACTGTCGGTCACACTGGAGGACGGCGCCGACCGTCCGGCCGAGCTGGCTGACGTCACCCACATTCGCTGGACCCTCGCCACGCTCACGCCCGGCCAGCAGGGTTCGGTCAACTATTTCGCCGTGATCCGGTGAATACATCCCTTTGACTAACAAGGGAAAACATGAGGGTCGTCCTCGCACCATTGGGGAGTACAACACATGACGCGCAAGAGAATGCTGTTGGCATCCATCAGCGCATTCGCCGTGGTGGCGGGTGCGACTGGTGCTGCCGCAGCGCCGGTTGGCGTAGCTGCCGGCACATCGATCGAGAACACGGTGTTCGTCGACTACAAGGTCAACAACGTTGACCAGAACCAGGTCGAAGCCACGGACACCTTCGTGGTCGACCGCAAACTGGACGTGACCGTTACCTGGCAGGATTCTGCCGCGGTCTCTGTCGCCCCGGGCCAGACTGACGTGGTCACGACTTTCCTCGTCACCAACCTGTCGAACGACACCGTCGATTTCCTCCTCGCCGCCGAACAGGTGACGGGTGACGATTTCGACGCAACCAACGTGCGGATCTTCGTCGACACCAACAACAACGGTGTGTTCGACGTGGGCACCGACACGCTCGCAAGCTCGCTCGCCGATCTGGAGTCGGGCGAAGCGGTGACCGTGTTCGTCGTCTCCGACATGATTATCACGCCGGGCTCGCCGCCGACCCTGCCGACCGACGGCCAGGAAGCGAGCGTCATCCTCTCGGCACAGTTCGCCACGGGCGTAACGGCTGGCGCAGCCATCACCGGAGTTGCAGGCTTTGTCGGCACCGGTGGCACCGCGATCACGACGGACGATTCCGCCAGCGCCGACAACAAGACCACGGTGCAGAACACCTTTGCCGATGCAACAGGTGATGCGACCGGTGACGACGCCAAGGACGGGGTCCACTCGGACACCGGCACCTGGATCATCGCCGGCGCCAACCTGACCGCTTCCAAGGTCAGCACGGTGATCGACGATCCGGTCAACGGCACCACCAATCCGAAGGCCATCCCGGGCGCAACGATCGAATATTGCATCGTCGTTGCCAACACGAGCGGCTCTGCCACGGCGACGAACATTGTCGTCAACGACCCGGTTCCGGCTGGTCTCACCCAGACGGGCGCGATCAACATCACCGGTCCGGTCGCCATTGCCACCAACGCCTGCACCGCCACCGTAACGGGTGCCGGGAGCATCGCTGCTGGCGAGGTATCGGGCACGCTGGATGATCTCGATCCGGGCGAGCACGCCGCGCTGGTGTTCCGGGCAACCGTCGACTGATGAAAGGACTTGGCCGGCGCTCCGGCGCCGGCCAGCTTCCAATGGGTCGCCTGCTCACCTTCCGCGAACTGTCAGCCGCATTCCTGGCAATGCTGCTGGTCGCTCTCGCCCCGGCCCATGGCCAGACTATCACCAATACCGCCCGGGCCAGCTGGACCGAAGGCGGCGCTTTGCGTGAGACAAGCTCCAACACCGTGTCCATCTCGGTCGAGCAAGTGCCCGTCATGCTCGAGACCTTCCACCCGGTCGCAGGCGGTACTGCGACCTTACCGGTTACCCCTTCGCTGTGCGGCGGCAGCACCCTGCCCTTGCCGGGCGGGATTGGTAGCGGCTCTGTAAACCTGCCGGTCTCCCCGACACATGAATTGCGCGTGGGCGAGACGCTGGTCCTGCGGTTCGACGCAGCCTATGCCAACCGCGATCCCTCCGCGATCGATCAGGTTGTCGCTGTGTTGACCACGCCGCGCGGTGATCGCGAGGCATTGACCGTGTTTGAAACCGGAGTGAACACCGGGGTTTTCACCGGTGCAATTCCGACCCGCCGTATCCCGCCTGATCCGGTGCCGAACGACTGCGTCCTGAGCGTCGAAAGCGGCGACCAGATCACTGTCGCCATCGGGCACAGCGACAGCACGCCACCCGTCAGCACGACGCTGGTTTCGGTGCTGGCCGATCCGTTCGGCTATGTCTTCGACAGCGAAGACGGCACACTTGTATCAGGCGCTCGTGTCTCACTGGTCGATGCTGCTACGGGCGCGCTGGTGCCTGTGTTCGCCGATGATGGTGTAACCCCCTGGCCCTCGGTCGTTTTCTCCGGTCAGCCGGTCACCGACGGCGCGGGCAATGTCTACGCGATGACGCCAGGGGAATACCGCTTCCCGCTTGCCGCTTTCGGCAACTACCGCGTAGTTGTTGAACCGCCCGCGCCCTATTCGGCGCCATCGGCCGTTGCGCCGCCAGGTCTGGCGGGTCTGACCCGGCCCGACGGATCGCCTTTCGTGATCTCCGATGCGTCCTACGGCGCGTCTTTTGCGCTCCAGACAGTCGAGCCGGTGCGGGTGGATATCCCGGTCGATCGCCCCGGCATCGCGGTCGGTCTCAGCAAAACGGCTTCGCGCACCACGGCGCAGCCCGGCGACGCGATTTTCTATACCGTCACCGTGCGCAACGTTGACGGGCAACGCAGCAAGCGCAACGTCTCGGTGGTCGACACCCCCTCGCCATGGCTGCGCCTGCGGCCGGATTCGATCCGCGTCGATGGCCAGCCTGCCGACGCGGGACAGGCTTCGATCAGCCCAGACGGTCGTTGGTTGCGCATTGCCCTGCCGGTGGTCGCCCCCGGCGCTGCCACACGCATCACCTATGCCGCCACAGTGCGGGCCGATGCCCCTCCCGGGCAGGCGCTGAACCGCGTCGAAGCAGTCGATCCGCGGGGCAACCGCGCCGTCGCGGAGGCTGCGGTGCGGATCGAGCGTGACACGATCGCCTCGCGCATGACCATCATCGGGCGGGTGACGGCGGGAGCCTGCTCGCAGTTCGACAACCGCCCCGGCATTCCCGGCGTGCGTGTCATGCTGGAAGACGGCAGCTTCGCCATCACTGACCGCGATGGCCGTTATCACTTCGAAGGCGTCGTACCGGGCACCCATGTGGTCCAGGTTCAGCGCCAGACCCTGCCCGAAGGTGGCCGGTTCATCGACTGCAACCGTTCGACCCGCACGGCCGGCAATGCAAGCTCTGCCTTCGTGATCGGTCAGGGCGGAAGCCTGATTGTCGCCGACTTCTCGGCCGACGTTCCGGGCTTCGAAGCGGCCCCAGATACCCCAGCGGCGCCCGCCACTGCCGAGCGCACCGGCGCGTCTGAAAAGTCTGATGGCGCCACCGCCGCAGTCCGCACCAACCAGGAAGCTGCCGGTGCCGACGTAGACTGGCTGGCAATGGGCGATGGTCCTGCCGAGTTCCTTTTCCCGGAAGTGGAGCACAACCCGCGTGCCCCGTCGGTCCGCGTCGTGGTGCGCCACGAAGTCAACCAGACGGTCGAACTGCTGGTCAACGGCAAGCCGGTGGACACGGTCGCTTACGAGGGTGTGCGCGCGGCCAAGCGCAAGACCCATGCGGTTTCGCTGTGGCGCGGGGTTGCCCTGACCGAGGCCAACACCAGGCTCGTGGCGATCGTGCGCAATGCCGATGGCTCCGTCCACGCACAGCTTGACCGCGATGTCGCATTCGTCTCGCTTCCCTGGCGGGCAGAATTCCTGCCCGAACGTTCGCAGCTTGTAGCCGATGGCCGCACCCGCCCGGTCGCCGCTGTTCGCCTGACCGACCGCAAGGG
>JAHDXX010000157.1 GCA_023384025.1 Sphingomonadaceae bacterium | reverse complement strand
CGCCTGTCGTCCTTCCGCTTGCCTTCTCCCGGATTGCGCACGTCGATCACGTGGCTGCGCACATACATCCAGCGAACCATGGCAACGGCCCACACAGTCATCAGCAGGATGAAGCCGACAACTGCCAGAACCGTATCGCGCGGCTCGCCGGGGTCTCCTTCCATCACCCAGGCGAATGCGAGCCCGAGAACGAGCGCGGGGGCGAGCCACAGGGCGGTATAGAGCCACCCGGTGGCGTTGCGCGGGGTGATGTTGAAGCTCACCCCGCCCCTGACACACACAAACGGCTTGTCTTCGTCACGCATCACTCTGCCTCCTCCCGGGCGGGATCCCCGGCACCGGGGTCTGCCACAAACCCGGCAATCGCTTCGACCAGCCCCGGTGCGACCGGCAGCGACGGATCGCTGTAGGCCGCCAGATTGGCCTGCGGGGCGTCACCCGCGACATCCTTGAGCACATGGTTCATGTCCGGGACCAGCACGTATTGCGCCGCTGGCTGCGCTGCGTGCAGTGCTTCCCCGTTTGCCAGCGGCACCTGCAGGTCCTTGCCACCCTGGACAATCAGCATGGGGAGGGTGACCTGCGCCGCGAGGGCCGAGGGATCATACGCCATGGCATCGATCAGGAAGCCCTGCACTGCCGGCGCGAACAGGTCCTGGAGCGCCGGATGCATGGCCGAGACGTCAACCCGTTCGCCCCGCTCCAGCCGGTCGATCGCGCCAAGGGCATCTGCCAGGATTGGCGCGTTGGCCGGGTTGGCGCGGAGCTGGGCACGAAGGATGTCACCGAACGTCTGCCCGCCGGAGGCGACGAGGATCACCCCGCACAGGTCCGGAACCCGCTGCGCGGCGGCGAGCGCGACCAGCCCGCCCTCGCTGTGGCCCAGCAGCCAGACGCACGCGTTCCCGGTGGCCGCACGGGCAGCCGCAACCCATGCGGCAACGTCATCGCCGTAATCACCAATGGTGACTTGGTTCGGGTCAGGCACCGCACCCTTGCTGCCGAACATGCCGCGCTTGTCGATCCGCACGCTGCCGATGCCGCGCGTGCCCAGCGCCTCTGCCAAGAGACGGTAAGGCGCGGCTTTGACCCCAAGCGGGTTATTGCCATCGCGGTCAGTCGGGCCCGAGCCGGGAATGACCAGCACGACCGGCCCGCCATCCGCTGGCCGGATCAGCGTGCCTGACAGTTCACCCTGCGGGCCGGGCGCGACAAGCGCTTCCTGTGCCTGGCCCGGGCTGGAGACCGCAGCCGCCACCAGCGCAGCGGCAGCAAGATACGTCGACCTAATCATGACCCAGTTCTCCCTTTGGCGGGCGGCCCCGGCGGGGCGCCTTGCTCTTGCCGACATCGATTCCGCGGGCGTCGAGCGCCTCGCGCAGCAGCATCTCGATCTGCGCATTGGCACTGCGCAGTTCCGCTGCGGCCAGCCGCTCGACCGCGGCGTGGACCGCCGGGTCGAGTCGCAGGGCAAAGGCTTTCTTCCCGGACATTGTTACCGCGCGCCGTTGAGCGCCCTACTGGTAAAGCGTGCCGGTATTGACCACCGGCTGCGCTTCACGGTCGCCGCACAGGACGATCATCAGGTTGGAGACCATCGCTGCCTTGCGCTCGTCATCAAGGTCGACAATCCCGTCCTCGCTCAGCTTGGCGAGCGCATCCTCCACCATGCCGACTGCGCCGATCACCACTTTCTTGCGCGCGGCAATCACCGCGTCGGCCTGCTGGCGGCGCAGCATTGCACCGGCGATTTCCGGAGCATAGGCAAGGTGGGTCAGGCCAGCCTCGTCGACCACGATCCCGGCGACACGCAGGCGTTCGTTCAGTTCCGTGCACAACTCGCCATTGACCACGTCGGCGCTGCCCCGCAGCGTCGTTTCGTCCTCGTCGCTCATGTCGTCATAGGGGTGCCGCGCGCCAACGGTGCGCAAGCCTGCTTCGATCTGGATCTCGACGAATTCCTTGTAGTCGTCGACGTCGAACGCGGCCTGCGCCGTGTCGCGCACACGCCAGACGACGTTGCACGCGATCTCGATCGGGTTGCCGCGCAAGTCGTTGATCTTGACCTTTTCCGAATGGACGTTGTGGGCGCGGGCGCTGATCTTCTTGCGCATCATCCACGGCCAGACCCAGCGCAGGCCCTCGGTCCGCTCGGTCCCGCTGTAGGCGCCGAACAGCGTGATGACGGCGGTCTGGTTGGGCTGGATCATGAAGAACCCACCGACAATCAGCAGGAACGGCACCACGCTGGCCAGCAGCTGGCCGACGAACAGCAGTTTCTCTGCCTTCGCCGCGCCGCTTGGCGGAGCGCCATTGGCAATCGTCCAGACAAACAGCGCGATAGCCGCCAGCATGGCCAGCAGCATGACATATCCGTTCGATGTTTTCGCCGGCCGTTCCTGGCTGACATTCATCCCCTGAAGTTCCGAGACCATTTTCCGTGTCCTCCTGAGCGAGTCGCTCGATATAATTATGATATCATATTTATATCGATTCATGCGAAGGTCAATCCCCCTTGAACAGGCGCCGCTTACCCGCCATATGGGCGGCGCGGACCGGGCCCCTCTGGCGCGGGTGATCGACCTTCGGGTCACGCCCACGTGATGTCGGACCGCATCGGATGCTGCCGATGCCGGGGCCGAGGTGCCATTTCCCCTCCCCCCATCCCCATGGCCCCGCCCCTGCACGGCGCATCCGATCGATCAATCGATAACGGTTCGACCCAGGGAGCTTTCTCTTGCCCGAATTCCTGCTTGCCGACTGGCTCGGCACCCCCGTCTGGTTCTGGATGGCCTTCATCGGTCTGGTCATCGCGCTGACCGCGTTCGACCTCGGCATCCTCCACAAGGAGGACAAGGAGATGGGCATCACCGAATCGCTCAAGCTCTCCGCGTTCTACATCACCATCGCCCTGCTGTTCGGGGTGTGGGTATGGATGGAGAAGGGCGCCGATCTCGGCATGAAGTACTACACCGGCTTCTTCATCGAGAAGGCGCTGTCGATCGACAACGTCTTCGTGATCAGCCTGATCTTCACCTACTTCGCCATTCCCCGGATGTACCAGTACCGCGCCCTGCTGTGGGGCATCATCGCGGTCATCATCCTGCGCGGGATCATGATCGGCGTCGGCGCGGCGGTGGTGCAGGAATGGTACTGGGTGCTGTACCTGTTCGCGGCCTTCCTGATCGCCACCGGCGTGAAGATGCTGTTTGCGGGCGACAGCGAGATGGACATTGCCAAGAACCCGGTCGTCACCTTCATGAACCGGCACTTCCGGGTGACCAAGGATCTGCACGGCCAGCGCTTCATCGTGAAGGTGCCGGACGAGAAGACCGGCAAGCTGGTCACCGCGATGACCCCGCTGCTGCTCGCACTGATCGTGATCAACCTGGCGGACCTGGTGTTCGCGGTCGACAGTGTGCCGGCGATCTTCGCGATCACCACCGACACTTTCATCGTCTACACCAGCAACATCATGGCAATCCTCGGCCTGCGCGCGCTCTATTTCGCGCTCGCGGCGATGGTCCACCGGTTCCACTACCTCAAGTATGCGCTGGCGCTGGTGCTGGTGTTCATCGGCTCGAAGATCTTCGTCGCCGACTTCCTGCTCGACGGGGCCAAGTTCCCGCCGGTGCTGAGCCTGGGCGTAACCTTCGCGCTGATCGCCGGTGGTGTCGCCTACTCGCTGTGGAAGACGGGCGGCGAGGAAGAACCGGACTGGCCTGCAGGTCCTGCCCACTGACCTGATTGCTCCCCGTCTTCGGGCGGGGAGCTTCAGTGGCGCAGGATCACGTCGAGGAAATACTCGCCGTAGGCGTCGAGCTTGCGCGCGCCGACCCCGCCGATCTCGCCCAGTTCATCGAGCGAGCTCGGCCGGGCGCGCGCCATTTCGCGTAACGTGGCGTCGTGGAAGATCACGTAAGGCGGCACCTGCGCTTCCAGCGCGAGCTGGCGGCGCAGTTCGCGCAGGGCGTCGAACAGCGGGTCGCCGACCGGGTTGCCCTCCTTGGCGGTCTTGCGCTTGCCCTTCGGCGGCAGGACGATCTCGACGCTGCGCTCACCCTTGAGGATTGCACGTGCATCGCCTGCGAGCGCCAGTCCGCCGTGCTCATTGGCGACGAGGCTGCCGCGCGCCTGCAAGGCCCGGACGAGCGGCTGGAGCAGGCGCGCCTCGTCCGCCCCGACGATCCCGTAGACGCTCAGCCGGTCATGCCCGCGCTGGATGATGCGCTCGTCGCTCGCCCCGGTCAGCACCTTCTGCAGGTGGCCGAGGCCATAGCTCTGCCCGGTGCGATAGACCGCAGACAGCAGCTTGCGCGCGGTCTCGGTCGCGTCGGTGACGCCGGGCGCTTCGAGGCAGTTGTCGCAATTGCCGCAGCTCTCCGGCGGGTCCTCGCCGAAATGGCGCAGCAGCACCGCGCGGCGGCAACCGGGGGTCTCGACCAGCATGGCCAGCGCATCGAGCCGGGCGCGCTCGCCCGCCTGCCGCTCGGGCGGCAGTTCCGCCAGCCGCTGGCGGGCCATGGCAAAGTCGCCCGCGCCCCACAGCAGCAGCGCCTCCGACGGATCGCCGTCGCGCCCGGCGCGGCCGGTTTCCTGGTAATAGGCCTCGATCGACTTGGGGATGCCGGCATGGGCGACGAAGCGCACGTCGGGTTTGTCGATGCCCATGCCGAAGGCAACGGTAGCGACCATGACCATATCCTCGCTGGCGACGAACGCGGCCTGGTTGGCGGAACGCACCTCCGGCTCCAGCCCGGCATGGTAAGGCAGCACCCGGCGGCGGGTGGCCATGGCGAGCTTGTCGGCCAAGTCCTCCGCTTTCTTGCGGGTCGGGACATAGACGATCCCCGGCCCCGGATGCGCCGCCATCAGCGCGGTAATCTGCCGCACCGGATTGTCGCGGTGGCGCAGGGCATAGCGGATATTGGGCCGGTCGAACCCGGCGACCACCAGTCCGTCTGCCGCGATGCCGAGCTGGGCAAGGATATCGGCCCGCGTCCGCGCGTCGGCAGTCGCGGTCAGGGCGAGCCGCGGCACCTCCGTAAACAGGTCCATCAGCGGGCCGAGCTGACGATAGTCAGGGCGGAAATCGTGCCCCCATTCGCTGACGCAGTGCGCTTCATCGACCGCGAACAGTGCCACCCGCGCCGACGCCAGCAGGTCGCGGAAGCCCGGCTGGCTGGCCCGTTCCGGCGCAACATAGAGCAGGTCGAGCGCGCCGGTGCGGTAGGCGTCGATCGTCTCGCGCCAGTCGGCGTCCTGGCTGGTCAGGGTGCCTGCGCGGATACCGTTGGCGCGCGCCGCGCGCAACTGGTCGTGCATCAGCGCGATCAGCGGCGAAATGACCACGCAAGTCCCGTCGAGCATGGTCGCCGGAAGCTGGTAGGTCAGCGACTTGCCCGCCCCGGTCGGCATCACTGCCAGCGTCGATTGCCCCGCCAGCACGCGGCCCACCACTTCGGCCTGCCGCCCGCGAAACTCGCGGAAGCCGAACAGCGCCTGCAATTGTTCGCGCGCACGCTCGATTGTCGGGGGATTGTCCATCGCTGCCGTCGCGATGGCACAGGCAGGCAGGGACGAAAACCGCGCACAGGGCAGTTTTCCCGTTTGAAGCGCCGGCGCGGCACGGCTATTTGCCGGTCGGCACCGTTAGTCCATCGAGGGAGACACCCATGAAGAAGATCGTTCACGCCGCCTTCGCCGCCAGCTTCGCGCTGGCTCTCGCCGCTTGCGGCAGCGCCGACGACGCTTCGGCCGACGCCGAGGCCGACACTGTCGAGCTGCCCGCTGACGAAGCGATGGAAGAAGTGGCGGAAGAGCCCGTGGCTGATCCGGCCGCGACCGAAGCGCCCGAGGCCGACGGTGAAGCCGCCGCCAACCAGACCGCCGACGATGCCGGTGCCGCTGCTGCCGAAGCCGCAGCTGCGGTCGAGGCAGCTGCCGCCGCGAGCGCTGCCGAAGCGACCGAATAAGCCGCACCCGCACCTGCGGGCACAGCACATGGACAAGGCGGGCGGTCGCGAAAGCGATTCGCCCGCTTTTCCTTTGCCCGCCTTGCGCTATGGTCGGGTCATGATCCGCGCTGCGCCTCTGCTCTTGCTTGCCGCTCTCGCCGCCTGCGGCCCGGTCGGCAACGATCCCGGCCCCGGCGGGGTCACGGTCGATGAAGCCAGGGCGCTCGACCGCGCAGCCGAGATGCTGGAAGAGCGCCGCCTGCCCGAGGAAGCGCTATCCAAACCCGCAGTTGAGGGAGCCCCGGCGAACGCCGAAACGCCCCCTCCTGCTGCACTGGACCAGAACTGAACCATTCCCGACAGGAGCCTGATCGCCATGAGCCAGACCGGCATGGACGCCGATACCTTCGAACAGTTCATCGACCAGCTCGACCGCTATGTCCGCGAACGGCTGATCCCGGCAGAGCGCGAGACGATCGAGAACGACCGGATTCCCGAAGATATCCTTCAGGAAATGAAGGACATGGGCCTGTTCGGCCTGACCGTGCCGGAAGAATACGGCGGCGCCGGGCTCAACATCACGCAATATGCCCGAACCGTCCGCTGCATGGGCTATGCCGCCCCGGCGTTCCGCTCGATCTTCTCGATCAATGTCGGCATGTTCAACTCGGCAATCAAGAACGGCGGGACCGACGCGCAGAAGGCCGAATGGTGGCCGCGCATCGCCAGCGGCGCGATCGCCTGCTTCGGCCTGACCGAGCCCGGCTCCGGCTCCGACAGCGCGGCAATGCAGACGTTCGCCCGGCCCGACCCTTCCGGCAACGGCTGGATCCTCAACGGCACCAAGCGCTACATCACCAACGCCCCGCACGCCGAGGTCGCGCTGATCATGGCGCGGACCGAGAAGGAAGCACTGCCCAAGAACGCCCACGTTTCCGCCTTCATCGTGCCGATGGACACGCCCGGCGTTTCCACCGGCAGTCCGGACAAGAAGATGGGCCAGGCTGGCGCGCATATCTCCGACGTGATCCTGGAAGACGTGCGCGTGCCGGGCGAGGCGCTGCTCGGCGGGGAGACCGGCAAGGGCTTCCGCTTTGCCATGATGAGCCTCGACAACGGCCGCATTTCGGTTGGCGCGGCGGCGACCGGCTATGCCCGCCGCGCGCTCGATTCCGCGCTGCGCTACGCCAACGAGCGCAAGGCGTTCGGCGAACCGATCGCCAATTTCCAGCTGATCCAGCAGATGCTCGCCGAGAGCGAGACCGAGATCTACGCTGCGGAATGCATGATGGCCGATGTCACCGCGCGCGCCGATGCAGGCGAGAACATCCTGCGCAAGGCCGCCGCGTTCAAGGTTTTCGCCAGCGAGATGTGCGGCCGGGTGGTTGACCGGGTGGTGCAGGTCTACGGCGGGGCGGGCTACCTCGCCGAATACGACGCCGAACGGTTCTTCCGCGATGCCCGCATCTACCGGATTTACGAAGGGACCACGCAGATCCTCCAGTTGCAGATCGCCAAGCACATGCTGCGCGAATTTCAGGAGTCGGTCCGATGAGGGGCCTCCC
>JAHDXX010000156.1 GCA_023384025.1 Sphingomonadaceae bacterium | reverse complement strand
CTCGACCCGGTTGATGCCACCCGCGCGATCAACCGTGACGTGCTGGTACCGCGCAGGGGTGGGCGTTTTGCCTTCGGTCGGCTGATCGACCGGCAGGGAACGCTGGTCGGCATCCTCCCGGCAGGACAGGGGCAGAAGCAACAGGTGGTCGACGATCCGGCGTGGATCGCGGTCGCGGAAATGCTGGTGCGCCCGCTATGAAGCGCGTGCTGTCGATATCGACGCTCTATCCCAATGCCTCGGCTCCCCGGTTCGGCACGTTCGTTGCCCGCTCGCTCGAGGCGCTGGCAACCCGGGGCGACTGGCACGTGACCATGATCAACCCGATCGGCATTCCGCCGGTGGCCTTCGGTCGCTACCGCCCGCTCGCCCGGGCAGCCGTCGGGGGGACCGAGAATGCGATCGAGGTCCATCGCCCGCGCTTCACCCTGATCCCCCGCCTCGGCGCACGGATCAATGCTTCGGTCATCGCCCGCCGGATCCTGCCGCTGGTGCAGCAACTGCATGCGGAAAATCCGTTCGACGTGGTCGATGCGCAGTTCTTCTATCCTGATGGACCGGTGGCGGCCTTTGTCGCTGACAAGCTGGGCCTGCCCTTCTCGATCAAGGCCCGCGGAAGCGACATTACCTACTGGGGCGGACGCGACTTTGCCCACGAGCAGATGCTCGATGCAGCCGCGCGCGCGACCGGGCTGCTGGCGGTGTCACAGGCGCTGGCAAGCGACATGGCCGCGCTGGGAATGGACCGCAGCAAGATAACCATCCACTACACCGGGCTCGACCGGGAGCGGTTCCGGCCGCTCGCCCACGCCGGGCTGCGCACGCGCCTCAACGAAACACTCGGCATTGCCCTGCCCGAGACCCAGCCGGTGCTCGCCAGTGTCGGCGCGCTGATCGAACTCAAGGGGCAGGATCTTGCCATTGGCGCCCTGGCGCAAGTGACGGGCGCGCATCTGCTGCTGGTAGGCAAAGGGCCGGACGAAGCCCACTTGCGCGATCTGGTGGCGGACCTGGGGCTCGCGTCGCGGGTCCATTTCCTCGGCTCGATCGATCACGACATGCTGCCGCTGGTCCTGTCCGCCAGCGACGCGATGGTCCTGCCGACCCGCAACGAAGGGCTGGCCAATGCATGGGTTGAGGCACTGGCCTGCGGCACCCCCTTGGTGACAACCGACGTTGGCGGCGTGCGCGAACTGGTGACTTCGCCGGATGCAGGCGTGCTGGTCGAGCGAAACATCCCCGCCATTGCCAAGGGGATCAACGCCGTGCTGGCCCGGAAGGCTCCGCGCGAGCAAGTCGCAAGCGCGGTTGCCAGGTTCGACTGGAAGACCAACGCGGCCGACCTTGCCGCTTATTACGAGCGGCTGGTCGCCCGCGTCAGCTGAGCTGGCGCGCCGCCTTCTCCTGCGCGTCGATCGCGGATTCATCGGGCACGAAGCTGTTCGAATCGACCCCCAGCCAGATCAGCAGCGGCGCCGCCATGTAGACCGAGCTGTAGGTACCGACGACAAGGCCGAGGAAGATCGCGGCGACCATGCTGAACAGGCTCGCCGGGCCGAACAGCAGCAGCGGCAGAAGCGCCACGCCGAGCGTCAGCGAGGTCATCACCGTGCGCGCCAGTGTCTCGTTGACCGACAGGTCGAGCAGTTCCGGCAAGGGCATATTGCGATACTTCTTCAGGTTCTCGCGCACGCGGTCATAGACGACGATGGTGTCGTTGAGCGAATAGCCGATGATCGCGAGGATCGCCGCGATGCTCTGCAGGCTGAATTCCATCCCGAACAGCGCGAACATGCCGAGCGCCAGCGAGACGTCGTGAAACAGCGCGAACAGCGCCCCAACGCCGAACTGCCACTCGAACCGGACCCAGATGTACACCGCCACGGCCAGCATGGCAGCAAGCAGCGCCAGCACGGCGTCACGGCTGAATTCGCCGGAGACCTTGCCTGAAACGTTGTCGTTGCCGTCCAGCCGGAAGTCGGGATGCCCCTGCCGCATTTCGCCGACGATCTTGTTGGCGATCGCCTGCGCGGCTTCCTTGTCCGACGCGACCTCGTCGGGCAGCTGGACACGGATCGAGACCTGGTTCGGCTGGCCGAACTGCTGCACCACCGGGGTGCCGTAGCCCAGCCCGTCAAGCCGCTGGCGGATTTCCGGGATCGGCGCCTCGCTGCTTTCGGTGAAGGTAGCCCGCAGTTCCATCCCCCCGGCGAAATCGACGCCAAGGTTGAGACCCTTGCCCAGGATCAGCGCCCAGGCGCCGACGATCAGCAGGCAGCTGAACACATAGAACGGCACCCGCCAGCGCAGGAACTTGATGTTGGTATCGTCGGGGACGAGCTTGAGAAGACGCATGGCCTCGATCCCTTACAGATTGAGCTCGGACGGGCGCGCCTTGCGCAGCCAGTCGGCGACCCACATGCGGGTCAGGGTAACAGCGGTGAACACGCTGGTGAACAGCCCGATCACCAGAACCACGGCGAAGCCGCGCACCGGGCCGGAGCCGAACAGGAACAGCAGCACACCGGCGATGAAGTTCGTCACGTTGGCGTCGTAGATCGCACGGCTGGCTTCCTTGTAGCCGGTTTCGACCGCAGCAACGATCCGACGACCTCGCTTGCGTTCCTCGCGGATGCGTTCGTTGATCAGCACGTTGGCGTCGACCGCCGCACCGATGGTCAGCACGAACCCGGCGATGCCGGGCAAGGTCAGCGTGGTGCCGAGCAGCGCCATGACGCCGAGGATCATGCCCACGTTGAGCACCAGAGCCGCTGTGGCGTAGATGCCGAAGCGGCCATAGCTGGCCACCATCAGGGCAATCACTGCAATCGACCCGACCATCATCGCGATCAGGCCGCGCCGGATCGAATCCTTGCCCAGGTCAGGGCCGACAGTGCGTTCCTCGACCACGGCGAGGTCCACCGGAAGTGCGCCGGAACGCAGCGAGATTGCCAGCTGGTTGGCGCTTTCAACCGTGAAACTGCCGGCAATCTGCGCGCTTCCGCCCAGGATCGGCTCGTTGATGTTGGGCGCCGAGAGGACCTTGCCATCGAGAATGATCGCGAACGGCTTGTTGACATTCTCCTGCGTCAGCTTGGCGAAGCGTGCGCCGCCCTGCTGGTCGAACTGGATGTTGACCACCGGCTCGTTGGTCTGCTGGTCGAAGCTCTGCTGTGCGTTGATCAGGTTATCGCCCTTGATCCCGCCAAGGCGGCGCACCGCGATCGACTGGCCGGCGAAATCGGTGCCGTCAGCGTAGGGGAAGATCTGGCTGCCCGGAGGGGCAATGCCCTGCTCCACGTCACTTGGCAGGGCAGTCTGGTCGACCAGCTTGAACTCGAGCTTGGCGGTCTGGCCAAGCAGGGCCTTGAGCTGGTCGGGATCCTGCAGGCCGGGGACCTGCACCACGATCCGGGTATCGCCCTGGCGGATGATGGTCGGCTCGCGCGTGCCGAGCGCGTCGATGCGCTTGCGCACCACTTCGGTGGCGCTGTCCATCGCATCGGTCACGGCCTGCTCAAGCCCGGCCTGGGTCGGGGTCAGCACCACGCGGGTTTCGTCAACGACAGTCAGATCCCAGTCGCGGGTCAGTCCGGTGCCGTTGACCATCGGCATCAGCAGTTCGCGGGCCCGGTCAACATCGGCCGGGCTTTCCACCATGAAGCTGAGGCGGCCATTGGCGGTCGAGACATCGCCAATGCGGATGCGCGGTTCGGCATTGCGCATGGTCGAGCGCATGGCCTCTTCCATGTTCTCGATCCGCTGTTCGGCCACCTGCGCCGCATCCGCTTCGAGCAGGATGTGGCTGCCACCGGCGAGGTCGAGGCCGAGGTTGACCACCGGGTCGGGCAGGGCGTCAGGCCAGCGCTGGCCGGTCAGCGAGAAGACCGACGGGATCGCGGCCACGATAAAGGCCAGCGTGATCCCCCACAGCCAGACCTTCTTCCAGGTCGGGAATTCCATCATCGGATTGGTGCTCCTGCCCGTGCCGGATCAGTCGTTGGCCGGTGTGCCGCCCGGGGGCACAATATCGCCAATGGTGTGCTTGACCACCTTGACCTTGACCCCCTGGGCGATCTCGACATCGGCATAATTGTCGTCAACCCTGGTCACCTTGCCCACGATCCCGCCGGAGGTGACAACCTGGTCACCCTTCTTGATCCCGGCAATCTTTTCACGGTGGGCCTTCTGCTGCTTCATCTGCGGACGGATGATCAGGAACCAGAAAATCGCGATCATGCCGACGATCGGGAGCCAGCCGAGCCAGGCGGGCGGAGCTTCAGCGGCGGTACTGGCAGCGGCGAGGAAATCGAGCATCGAATTAGCCTGTCATTACGGTTGTGGCGACCATGCCGGGGCAGGCCCGCAGACAAGCCAGTGCCCGTCGCGCCCCCGCTCCAGTGCGGCAAGTGGGGGCGCCTAGCAGCAATGCAAGGGCACCGCAACGAAACGCGTTGGAAACCATGCTTGTGCCAGAGCGGCAATCGCGCTTGCCAGCGTGGATGACCGGTCCTATAGGGCCGCGCTCCACTGGAACGGGACGTAGCGCAGCCTGGTAGCGCATCACACTGGGGGTGTGGGGGTCGGAGGTTCGAATCCTCTCGTCCCGACCAGTGGAATTTCCCCCTTATACCCGCACTACGGCACCTTGCCCCGGCGCGCGCGCGCGCTTAACCGGCGGGCGAGGAGTATCCGTGATGACCGTTGGCCCCGCCCTTCCCCGCCAGATTGCCAGGATGCGCAGCTGGCTGTTCGCCCCCGGTGACAGCGAGCGCAAGATGGCCAAGGCTGCCGACGGCGAGGCCGACATCGTCCTGCTCGACCTCGAAGATTCGGTCCTGCCCGAAGCCAAGCCGGCCGCGCGCGAGGCGGTGGCGGCATTCCTTGCCAGCCGCAGCGACAAGGCGCGGCTGTGGGTGCGGGTCAACCCGCTGTCGCGCGGTGAAACTGCTGCGGACCTCGAAGCAATCATGGCGCAGGCGCCGGGCGGGCTGTTCCTGCCCAAGGCGGAAGGCCGGGCCGACATGATGACGCTCGATGCCATGCTGACAGCGCTGGAGCAGCGGCACGGCATTGCCCCGGGAACTACGCGGGTGGCGGCGCTGGTCACGGAAACACCGCGCGCGATGTTCCTGTGCGGGGACTATGCCGGGGACTATCCCGGGGCGCAGCGGCTCGTGGCCATGAGCTGGGGGGCGGAAGACCTCTCGTCCGCGCTGGGTGCGCGGGTGCAGCACCGGCCCGATGGCAGCTACATGCCGACCTACGAACTGGCCCGCAGCCTGTGCCTGCTCGGCGCGGTCGCAGCGGGGGTAACGCCGGTCGAAACGGTGATGCCCGACTTCCGCGATCTCGATGGCCTGCGCGAACGCGCGCTGATGGTTCGCAGCCAGGGATACAGGGGGATGCTCGCGATACACCCGGCGCAGGTGCCGGTTATCAATGCCGCCTTCACCCCCTCGGAAGAGGAGATAGAGCACGCCCGCGCCGTGGTGCAGGTTTTCGCCGAAAACCCGGGCAAAGGCACCGTGGCGCTCCATGGCGCGATGGTCGACATCCCGCATCTCAAGCTGGCGCGGGCGCTGCTGGCTGATGCCGGATTGGCGGAATAGGAACTTTTCCTTTTCCTACACGAACCGATATGGTTATCTGATGGGGCGACTCGCATAGCTGGAGCGCATCCCATGGCCCTGATCGAATCGCTTATCGGACCCATCGCCTCGATCATCGACAAGGTGATCCCGGACAAGGAAGCGCGGGCGAAAGCCAAGCTCGAGCTGCTCGCGCTCGAGGGCACGCAGGAACTGAAGCAGATCGAGGTCCGCCTGGCAGCGATCGTGGCGGAAGCCAATTCGGCTGACCCATGGACCAGCCGCGCCCGCCCGAGCTTTCTCTATGTGATGTATACGCTGCTGCTGTTCGCCATCCCGATGGGTGTGCTGGCCGCGTTCAATCCCGGAGCGGCGGCAGACATTGCCAGCGGAATGAACGCCTACCTCAACGGCCTGCCCGAACCGCTCTACGCGCTGTTCGGCACCGGCTACCTCGGCTACACGGCCGCGCGCCAGTGGGGCAAGGTCAAGGGCGTGGAGCGGTAAGGCTTCGAAACGCGGGCGCAGGGATTGCCCCCGCGCCCGCGATCCGGTCAGTCAGCAGCCGAAAGGTTGACGGCGCTTTCCTTGCCATTGCGGCCGGTTTCGACTTCGTAGTTCAGGCGCTGGTCCTTATCGAGCGAGTGCATGCCCGCCGCCTGCACGGCGGTGATGTGCACGAAGCTGTCGGGCGAGCCGTCGTCGGGTTGGATGAAGCCGTAGCCCTTGTCCTGGTTAAAGAATTTTA
Source organism: Sphingomonadaceae bacterium (assembly GCA_023384025.1). GTDB lineage: Bacteria > Pseudomonadota > Alphaproteobacteria > Sphingomonadales > Sphingomonadaceae > 34-65-8. The sequence goes on along the minus strand of JAHDXX010000156.1, from coordinate 1,190 downwards.
CGGTGCCGGTCTTCGACATGATTGTTCCTTTCAAGAACGGTCGTTGCGGCAGGCGAGATTGTCTGCCGGTCGTGCGTCAAATCGTCCGATGAAAGGAAGTCGTCGTCTGGGTTGCATCGCAACGATGGCCCTGGGGCCAAGGTGCCGCTAAATGCTCGGCAAATCTCGAAGTCCGTCGCAAATTTCGACGTCAGCCCCGATGCAGTAGCACCCGGCACCGACAATAGCGAGCAATTATATTGCGCAGGGAGAACCGGCCCTGAAAAGCTTCCGCTTTGCGCCCGCGGCCTGACACGCTAACCGCACGGCATGAGCCAGATCATCTACGTCCTCAACGGCCCCAACCTCAACCTGCTCGGCCTGCGCGAGCCGGAAATCTACGGCACCACCACGCTCGACGATATTGCGGGGATGCTGGAGGACCATGCACGCCCGCTCGGCTACGAGATCGACATGCGCCAGTCGAACCATGAAGGGCACCTGATCGACTGGCTGCACGAAGCGCAGGCGGAAGGCGCGCGTGCGGTGCTGCTCAACGCAGGCGGATACACCCACACCTCGGTCGCACTGCACGATGCGATCAAGTCGATCACAGTGCCGGTGATCGAGGTCCACCTTTCCAACCCCAAGGCGCGCGAGCCGTTTCGCCACCATTCCTATGTCGGCCTCGCTGCGGCGAAAACGGTCGAAGGGCACGGGGCACAAAGCTACCTGATCGCGCTTGACGCCGTAGCGGAATTCTAGGGTCAGGACCTATTAACCGCAACTTCGAGGTTTGAAGCAAAATGGCCCAGTGCAAGGAGAGGGGGCGCAGGAATATGTCGATATTTCAAGCCCTCTCGACGTGGCAATGGGCCATTTTGGTCAAATCCCTGCGGGACGACGGAATGGCTTCCATCTCGAAACGAAATTCTCTTGGAATGGCAACCAGCCTTCCCGGCGAGAATTTCCTTCCGATCTGTTCGCCATTCCGACGCCTCGAAGGCGCGGTTAATAGGTCCTGACCCTAACTTTCGCGCCCTGCCCTCTTGCCACTGCGAGCCAGCCCGCGCATAGGCGGCGCCAGAGATAAACAAGGGGCTCTCATGGCCGATACCAAGGGCGCGTCCGGATCAAAGTCCGGCATGAATGTCGACACCGCTCTCGTGCGCGAGCTGGCGGAAATGCTGGCCGAGACCGGCCTCACCGAA
>JAHDXX010000155.1 GCA_023384025.1 Sphingomonadaceae bacterium | reverse complement strand
CGCTGCCTTTGCCTTGCTGGTGCTGACCGTGCTGGCTCAGGCAGTTTACGTCCCGACTGCCAGCAATCTGTTCATTATCGCACTGCTGACTTTAACCCTCGTGCGCGGCAGCGGTGCCCTTTCGCTGGACAGGATGTTTGCTGCCGGGCTGCGACAGTCAGCCCTGCCGCTGGCTGCACGCGCGGTGGAACTGGGCGAATGGTCTGCTGCCCGGCTCACCCCGCTGGTGCTGCTGTGCTGGCGGGTGTGGCTGGCTGCTGGCTTGCTGGTGATTGCCGGTTGGCTCGATCCGGCGCCGGAACTCGCACTGTGGTTGCCGACCGCTGCTGTGACGGGCCTTCCCCTCATCACAGCGCTTGCACTGGCCGCGCTGTTGCTGGCCGGGTGCATCGTCCCGGTTGCTGCGGCCATGCTCGCGCTTGCGGGTGGTGCGATGATGGTGATGGGGATGCAGCCGGACCTGACCCCGTTCCCGCTGTTCCTGTTCGTCATGCTCGGCCTGCGCGGAGCGGGCTATCTGTCGATTGACCGGGCAGTGGATGGGTGGCTGGAGGCCGATGTGCTGTTCGACCGTGACTACAGCGACATACCGGCGGACTGGCCGCACGTTGTGGTCGTGGGAGCAGGATTCGGGGGCCTCGCCTGCGTCGCACGGCTCAAGAACCTGCCGGTGCGGGTCACGCTGATCGACCGGCGTAACCATCACCTGTTCCAGCCGCTGCTCTATCAGGTTGCGACAGCGACGCTGTCACCTGCCGACATCGCCACCCCGATCCGAAGCCTGTTCCGCGGTGATGGGAACGTCCGGGTGGTCATGGGGCAGGTAACTGCGATCGATCCTGCCGCGCGCACGCTGAACTATGGCGACGGGCACTGTCTCAAGTGGGACCGGCTGGTCCTCGCGACCGGCGCGGCGCACAGCTACTTTGGCCGTGACGAGTGGGGAGCCTTTGCGCCCGGCCTCAAGTCAGTCGAAGACGGAGTTGCCGTGCGCAGCCACATCCTGCGTGCGTTCGAGATGGCCGAGACGCTGGAGGACCCCGAACGCATCCGCCGCCTGCTAACCTTCGTGATTGTCGGCGGGGGACCGACAGGGGTCGAACTGGCCGGTGCGATTGCCGAGCTAGCCCGGATGAGCGTCGCCCGCGAATTCCGGGCCATCAACCCGGCACAGGCCCGGGTAGTCTTGGTCCAGTCGGGCGAACGCATTCTCCCGGCCTTTGCCCCGGCACTGTCGCACAGTGCCACCCGGTCGCTGGAAGGCCTCGGGGTCGAGGTGCGTACGCAGGCGCGCGTGACAGCGATCACCGCGACCCATGTCAGTATCGGCGAAACCAAGCGGATCGAGACCGAGACCGTGCTGTGGGCAGCAGGCGTGGTGGCGTCACCCGCGGCGCAATGGCTGGGTGCACGGGCAGACCGGGCCGGACGGGTCGAGGTTGACCCTTTCCTTCGCGTGCCGGACATGCCGAATGTCTTCGCGATCGGCGACACCGCAACTTGCGTTGACAATCCCGTTCCCGGCTTGGCCCCCGCCGCCAAGCAGGGCGGGCAATATGTGGCCCGGCTGATCGAGACCGAACTGCTGGGCAAGCCCATGCCACCCGCATTCGCCTATCGCCACCAGGGCAGTCTCGCGACCATCGGACGCAAGGCAGCGGTGGCCGACTTCGGCTGGTTTCGCATCGGCGGCACGGCGGCGTGGTGGCTTTGGGGGCTGATCCACATCGGGTTCCTGTCGGGAACGCGCAACAGAGCGACGGTGGCGGTCAACTGGGTGTGGAACTTCTTCACTCTGCAATCGGGGGCCCGGCTGATCAGCGAGCCACGCACGCGCTAGAGCAGCCCCTTTGCCCTGAGCGAGGTGTGCCCCTCGCGCCCCACGATCACGTGGTCGTGGACGACGATTCCCAGCAGTCGCCCGGCTTCCGCGATACGCTGCGTGATCTGGATGTCGGCGCGGCTGGGGGAGGGGTCGCCGCTGGGGTGGTTGTGGACGAGGATCAGCGCGCTCGCCCCGATGTCGAGCGCCTTGCGGATGACTTCGCGCGGGTGGATCGCGGCCTCATCGATCGAGCCGTCGCCGACATGGTCGTCCAGCACCAGCCGGTTGCGGGTGTCGAGATAGAGCACCCGCACGCGCTCTACGGTCAGGTGCGCCATGTCGATGGTGAGATAGTCGAGCAGTGCCTGCCAGCTTCCCAGCACCGGCTGCTGGCGCACTTCGCTGCGGGCGAGGCGGCGGGCGGCCAGTGCGACCGACTTGAGCGCACCGACGCTGGTTTCCCCCATCCCCTTGACCTGCATCAGTGCGCCCGGCGTGGCGTTGAGCACGCCCGCAAGCGATCCGAACCGTGCCAGCAGCGCCTTGGCCAGCGGCTTGGTGTCCCCCTGGCGAAAGGCGGCGAACAGCAGGTATTCGAGCACTTCGTAATCCGCCAGCGCCTCAGCCCCGCCATCCAGCAGGCGCTGTCGCAGCCGGGCGCGGTGGCCGGTTCCGCCATGTCTTGCGCCGGTTTCTTCAGCTTTGGGCAACTCGACCCCCGCCAGTGCGTTGGTGGACAGCATTGCCTTTGCAGTGCGTTGCGCGCAAGAGTGGGGTTATGGCCGAGGCCGAGATCGACAATCCGGAGAATAGCCTCGTCGCCCGGCTGCTCCCCCGCCGCAAGCGGTGGTGGGCCACTCTCGGTGCATCGCTGTTCCTGCTCGGCGGGCTCGTGCTCTTGTGGGCCGAGCGCGAGCGGATTGCCGATGATGTCGTGGCCGAACAGCTGCGCAAGTATGACATTCCGGCAAGCTACAAGATCGAATCGATCGGGCCGGACCGGCAGGTCCTCACCGATATCGTGATCGGCGACCCACGGCGCCCTGACCTGACGATCGAGCGCGCGGTGGTGCGGCTGCGTTACGGCTTTGGCCTGCCGGCCATCGGTGCGGTCGAGCTGACCCGGCCGCGCCTGTTTGCGACTTACCGTGAAGGCAAGCTCTCGTTCGGGTCGCTCGATCCGCTGGTCTATGCCGAGAGCGACCAGCCGCCCGGTTTGCCGGACCTCGACCTCACACTGGTCGACGGGCGGGCACTGGTCGAAACAGGATACGGGCCGGTCGGGATTTATGCCGACGGCAAGGGCTGGCTGCCGGGCGGTTTCTCCGGAAATCTGGCCGCGAGCGCGCCCGAATTTGCCGCCGGGGGCTGCGAGGCAACAGGCGCTACGCTTTTCGGGGCGCTGACTACGGCCACCGGGCAGGCCACTTTCAAGGGGCCGATGCGTCTGCGCAACCTGCGCTGCCGCGACCTCGGTCTTGCGCTTGGGGCCTCGTCGCTTTCGCTCGAAGCAACTGCATCGCCCGATTTCGAACGGTTTGACGCGCAGGCCCGGCTTGCACTGGGGCAGGCTGACGCTGCGGGGGCGAGCCTTGCCAGCACCGGGGGCGATATCGAGGCCTCATTCACGCCGACCGGGGTCGACGCGCGCTTCACCCTCGAAGGTAAGCAGTTGCGGCACGAGCAAGCGGGCGTGGCGGCACTCATGCTCGACGGCGCTCTGCGGTCGCGGCAGGATGCGGACCGGGTGACGTTCGACGGCAAGCTGGCAGGCGAGGGGATCGCTGCTGGTCCCGGCCTCGACCGCGCCCTGGCCGGGCTGGCGGTTACGGGGGCGGGCACGCTCGTCGAGCCGCTGCTGGCGCAGGCCCGTTCCGCCTTGCAGCGCGCCTTGCCCGGGAGTGCGTTCGAAGCCGATTTCGCGCTGCGCCAGACCGGCAAGCTGACCACGATTACCGTGCCTGCGGGCACCTTGCGCGCCGGTGATGGCACTGCGCTGGCATCGTTCACCCGGGTGCGCGTGGCGCTGGGCGATACCGGCCTGCCGCTGCTGTCGGGCAACGTGGTCACCGGCGGGGCGGGGCTGCCGCGCATCGCCGGGCGGATGGAGCGGCTGGCGGGCGGCAATTCCGCCTTCCGGTTCCGGATGGACGACTATGTCGCCGGGAGCAGTCGCCTCGGCATCCCGGAAATGTTCATCGCGCAGGCTCGTGACGGGTCGCTCGGTTTCTCCGGCGCGGTCGTTGCCAGCGGCCCGCTGCCGGGCGGTGCGGTCCAGGGTCTGCGCCTGCCGGTGAGCGGTTCGTACGGTGCCAATGGCGCCATCCGGCTCTGGCCCCGCTGCACGGACGTCGCGTTCGAGCGGCTGGTGCTGGCGAGCCTCGAGCTGGACCGGCGCCGCCTGACCCTGTGCCCCGGATCACAAGGGGCGATCGTCAGCGGCCGGCCGGGGAACCTGCGCATTGCCGCGGGGCTGACCCGGCTTGACCTGACCGGGCGATTGGCAGGAACGCCGGTGCGGATTGCCAGCGGCCCGGTTGGCCTCGCCTGGCCGGGCGCTCTGGCCGCGCGCGACATCGACGTATCGCTCGGCCCGCCGGACTCGGCCAGCCGGTTCACCCTGTCGAATGTCGCGGCAACACTGGGCGGAAGCGATATTGCCGGGACCTTCGATGGCACCGATGCAACCCTCGCAGCGGTCCCGCTCGATATTCGCGATGCGACGGGCACGTGGCGCTATGCAGGCGGCGTGCTGACGCTGGACGAGGCATCGTTCCGGCTGGAAGACCGCGAACCGGTCGACCGGTTCAAACCGCTGGCAGCACGGGGTGCGCGCCTGACGCTGGCGGACAACCGCATCGAGGCGCAGGCGACCATGCGCAATCCGGCAAGTGACCGGGCAGTGCTGGAAACCCGGATTGTGCACGATCTCGGCGCGGCGCGTGGCCATGCTGACCTGATCGTGGCGGGCCTGAGGTTCGACAAGGCGCTGCAACCGGATATGCTGAGCGAGCTGGCTTTGGGTGTGATCGCCAACGCGGACGGGGCGGTGGACGGCACCGGCCGGATTGACTGGAACCCTGACGCGGTCACCAGTTCGGGCGTGTTCGCTACCAACGGGCTCGATTTCGCCGCTGCATTCGGGCCGGTGCGCGGCGCGCGCGGAACGGTCCGGTTCACCGACCTGCTCAACCTGACGACGGCCCCGGGGCAAAAGCTGACTGTCGAATCGATCAACCCGGGCATCGAGGTGTTCAATGGCGAGGTCGGGTTTGATCTGCGCGACGGACGCACGCTTGCGGTGACCAGCGGGGTGTGGCCGTTCATGGGCGGGCGCCTGACGCTGGAGCCGGTCACGATGAACTTCGGCGTGGGCGAGGAACGGCGCTACATCTTCCGGGTCGAGGGGCTGGAGGCCCAGCGCTTCGTACAGCAGATGGAACTGGGCAACCTTAACGCAACGGGCGTGTTCGACGGCGTGCTCCCCATCGTGTTCGACGAAATGGGCAACGGCCGGATCGAAGGCGGCCAGCTCGATTCGCGGGCCCCGGGTGGTAATGTCTCCTATCTCGGCGAGCTGACCTACGAAGACATGGGCGCGATCGCCAACTTCGCCTTCGCCGCGCTGCGCTCGCTCGATTACAAGGTCATGCAGATCCGGATGGATGGCCCGCTGACCGGCGAGATCGTCACCCGCGTGCGGTTCGACGGGGTGAGCCAGGGCGACGGGACGAAGCGGAACTTCATCACCCGCCAGATTGCCGACCTGCCGATCCGGTTCAACGTCAACATCCGCGCGCCCTTCTACCAGCTGATCACGTCGATCCGCGCGATGTACGACCCCGCCTTTATCCGCGACCCGCGCGAAATCGGGCTGATCGGTGCTGAGGGGCAACAGCTCGACCGCCAGACACGGCCGGAACTTGAAGCCATCAGGCCCGACGACCTCATTCCCGATGAATCACCCATTCAGCCCCAGGAAAGCGAGAGCATGCCATGAACGCTGCCAGATTGACCCGAGACGCATGCGCTGCAAAGGTCCCTCCCATGAGAGGCGGGGGCAGGCGGATGCGGGTCGGAACAGGCAGGACGCTGGTGTTGCTGGCGGGTTGTATTGCGATGGCCGGGTGCATCAACGTGAATGCGCCGAGCGAGCCGATCGTGATCGAACTCAACATCAACATCCGGCAGGAAGTGATCTATCGGCTCGCCGCAGACGCGGGGAACACGATCGAGGAGAATGCGGACATCTTCTGACCGGAGCTGTTCGCGGATGGAGAACATGATGACGAGCAATTCGATCCGCAAACTGGCCATGGGCGGCGCTGCCGTGCTTCTTGCCGTGGGCGGCCTGTCCACGGCGGTCATGGCGCAGCGCGATCCGGCCTACGACGCGGCCCGGTCCAGCGGGCAGGTGGGCGAGAAGATGGACGGCTATCTCGGCATCGTTGGTACGCCCAGCGAAACGCTCCAGCGCATGGTCAACGACATCAACATCAAGCGGCGCGCGGTCTATGCCGAAAAGGCCAAGGCAGCGAACGCCACGCTTGAGGAGTATGCCCTGACTGCCGGGTGTCTTGCGATTGCGCGCACTGTGCCGGGCGAGAAGTACCAGGCGCCCGACGGCACCTGGCAGACGCGCACCAGTGCCGCGCCCATGCGCGATGCGCGCTGCCCCTGAGGCATCTTTTTCGCAGTCGCAGCAAATACCCCTCGACTTTGGTCTGCCACCGGTTGACTCGGGTTTGACCCCCGCCTAAGGGGGCGGCGCCCTCGGCGGGCACCTCTTGCGCGTGTCGTGCGTTCCCTTCACAGGAGGCTGGCATGAGTGACGAGAAACCCGCACGGGAACCCATCGGCGAGGATGCGCGTATCGACGCGCTCGAAGCGCGGCTCAGGGCCGCACGCGAGCGTGAAGAGGAGCGCAACCGGCCTCAGGATCCGGCTGCTGACGCGAACTATCGCAGCGGCAACCGGGTGTTGACCGACTTGCTCGGCGGGATTCTCGGAGGCCTGGTGTTCGGCTGGCTGTTCGACAAGCTGGCGGGGACCATGCCCTGGGGTCTGTTGGTCGGCCTGTTCCTCGGGATAGGGGTGGCCTTCAGGAACATTTTCCGGATGGCGAACACGCGCTCCGACGACCGCCCCGAATAACCGGGGCCCGCGGGGCGCGCCTGTTCGTCAGGCTTTAGGGACTAGCAGACGTGGCAGCCGAACAGGGCAAAGTCGACCCGATGCACCAGTTCACCATTGAACCGGTGGTCCCCTTCGAATTTGCGGGTTACGACCTCTCCTTCACCAACAGCGCGATGTGGATGCTGGTCACCACGGTCGTGCTGACGATCTTCGTCGCCGGCGGCATGAAGCGCGAGCTGGTGCCCGGGCGCTGGCAGATGGCGGTGGAAAGCTTCACGGGTTTCATCGACAGCATGCTGGAAGCGAACATCGGCAAGGAAGGGCGCAAGTACGTCCCCTACGTGTTCTCGCTGTTCATGTTCATCCTGTTCGCCAACCTGCTCGGCCTGCTCCCGCTTGGCGTGGTCGGCATTCACCCGTTCACCTTCACCAGCCACTTCACTGTGACCGGCGTGCTCGCCGCGATCAGTTTCTCGATCGTGCTGATCGTCGGCTTCTGGAAGCACAAGTTCCACTTCTTCAGCCTGTTCATCCCGCACGGCACGCCCGTGCCGATGATCCCGGTGATCTTCCTGATCGAGCTGTTCTCGTTCATGATCCGCCCGTTCAGCCTCGCGCTGCGACTGTTCGTGGCGATGATGGCCGGGCACGTGCTGCTCAAGGTGCTGTCGGGCTTCGTTATCAACGGGACCAATGCCGGGCTCGGCATCGGTGCCCTGGTCGGCCTGCCCAGCTTTGCCCTGATGATTGCCATCAGCGCGCTGGAAATCCTTGTCGCCGGCATT
>JAHDXX010000154.1 GCA_023384025.1 Sphingomonadaceae bacterium | reverse complement strand
TGCCTCGCGCGAAGCGCGGGCGGGAGAGGGGGCCGACCACGCCATCGCCCTCGCCACCGCCTTCCACACCCGGCTTACCGCGCTGCGCGTGCTCGATCCGGCCTGCGGCACCGGCAACTTCCTCTATGTCGCGATGGAAAACCTGTTGCGGTTGGAATCGGAAGTGCGCCAGTTTGTCATCGCCTTGGGCGGAGAATGCGATCCGGCCATCCATCCCAACCAGTTCCTCGGCCTTGAGCTCAATCCGCGCGCAGCAGTGATTGCCGAACTGGTGCTGTGGATCGGCTGGCTGCGCTTCCGCCTGGCCAACACGCCAGAGGCGATTGGCGAGCCGGTGCTGCCGCCGCTCAGCAACATCAATCAGGGCACGCATGGTGGGTATGATGCGGTGCTGGTGCGGACCGCCACCGGCGAACCGGACACCGCCAATCCGCGCCGCCCCGACTGGCCGGAGGCGGATTTCATCGTCGGCAACCCGCCCTTCATCGGCGGCAAGGATTTGCGCGACCGGCTGGGCAGCGAGTATGCCGAGGCCTTGTGGGCGGCCAACCCGCGCGTGCCCAAAAGCGCCGATTTCGTGATGCAGTGGTGGGACCGGGCGGCGGATATTCTCACCCGCCCCGGCACCCGGCTGCGCCGGTTCGGGTTTGTGACGACCAATTCGATCACCCAGGTGTTCAGCCGCCGTGTGATCGAAGGCTGGCTGGCCAATCCTCCCCCACCGGGGGAGGGGGACCATGCGCAGCATGGTGGAGGGGCACCCTCAGGTGATCTTGACAGCAGCGGTGCGGACCAACCGAGCGTGCCCCTCCACCCCTCGCCTGCGGCGAGCGGTCCCCCTCCCCGTTCCGGGGAGGATGGCAAGCTCCACCTCACCCTCGCAATTCCCGATCACCCATGGACCCGAGCGACGAAAGACGCCGCCGCGGTGCGCATCGCCATGACCGTGGCGGAGGCGGGGGTGGGGGAAGGCAGGCTGATCGAGATCGTGCAGGAAACCGGCCTCGACACCGACACTCCTGAACTGGAGGAGCGCGAGGAACGCGGGCGGATCAACGCGGACCTGTCGGTCGGCAACGATGTGACCGCTGTTGTTCCGCTCAAGGCTAACGAGGGGCTGTGCGGGCGCGGGGTGCAGTTGATCGGGGCCGGGTTTATCGTCACCCCGCAGCAGGCACGGGAGCTGGGGCTGGGGCGCAGGCCGGGGCTGGAAAACCACATCCGCGAATACCGCAATGGCCGCGACCTGCTCCAGCGCCCGCGCGGGGTCAGGGTGATCGACCTGTTCGGGCTGAGCGAGCAGGAGGTGATGGAGCGGTTTCCGGAGGTCTATCAGCATGTGCTGACTTCGGTGAAACCGGAGCGGGACTTCAACAGGCGCGAGACATACAAGCGCCATTGGTGGATATTCGGAGAGCCAAGGCGCGACCTGCGGCCCGCATTATCTGGACTCGATCACTACTTCACAACTGTCGAAACATCAAAGCATCGGGTCTTCTTTCGGCTGCCGCTCAGTGTCCTGCCAGACAATCGCAATGTGGTATTTGCTCTGCCTGATGCTGCTGATTTCGGCGTCCTGTCGTCGAGCTTTCACACCTGCTGGTCGACCGCACTGGAAGGAACGCTCGAAGACCGACCGATCTACACCAAATCGCTTGTCTTCGACCCCTTCCCCTTCCCCGACCGCTCGCAAGCCGTCGCCGACATCGCCGAGCGGCTCGACGCCGCGCGGCAGGCGGCGCTGGCGGAGAACGACAAGCTCACCATGACCGGGCTCTACAACTTCGTCGCCCCGATCCGTGAGGGCACGCTGCCGCCCGAACACGAAGCCGCCGCCACCCGCGCGCGCGTTCATCGTCGCCAAGCTGCACGACGACCTCGATCTGGCGGTGGCCGATGCCTATGGCTGGGGCGAGGAATGGCGCCGCGCGCCCTTGCCCCCCGCCGAAATCGTCCGGCGGCTGGTGGCGCTCAACGCCGAACGCGCGAAGGAAGAGGCCGCAGGCCACGTGCGCTGGCTGCGCCCCGACTACCAGATCCCGCGGTTCGGGAGGAAGAAATAGCCCTCTCCCCTTGCGGGAGAGGGTTGGGAGAGGGGTTCGGAGCGCAGCTCCGATTGGCGACATCGCAGCCCCCTCTCAACTGCGACCAGGTCGCTTCGCTCTCAAGTCTCCGTATCTCTCCCGCAAGGGGAGAGAGGGTTGTGGCTACCCCAGCAACCGCCCTACCCGAGAAGTCTTTGGGCCATCGCGCGCACGTCGGCGCCCATGTCGTCGCGCTCGAGCGCCACAGCCAGCGTCGCCTCGACGTAGCCGAGCTTGCTGCCACAGTCGTAGCGTTGCCCGTCAAAGGTGACCGCGTGGAACGGCTGCTGGCCGATCATCCGCGCCATTGCGTCGGTCAGCTGGATTTCGCCACCCGCGCCCTTCTCCTGCGCCTCCAGCACCCGCATCACTTGCGGCTGGAGAATGTAGCGGCCTGAGATGATCTTGTTCGAGGGGGCCCGGTCGACCGGCGGCTTTTCCACCAGCCCGCGCACTTGCGTCAGCGCGCCGGATTCTGCGCCGGGATCGATCACGCCGTAGCTGGAGACCTGCTCGCGCGGCACTTCCAGCACCGAGAGCAGGTTGCCACCGACGTGCGTGTAGGCGTCGACCATCTGCTTCATGCACCCGGTGCCACCGGGGTTAGCGTGCATGAACTCGTCCGGCAGGAAGATCGCGAACGGCTCGTCACCGACGATGTCGCGCGCGCACCAGATCGCATGGCCGAGGCCCAATGGTTCCTGCTGGCGCACGTAAGCGCAGTTGCCCGGGCCGAGCCGGGTCGGGCCGAGCACCGACAGGTCCTTGCCCCGTTCGGACATGGTCTTTTCCAGCTCGAAGGCGATGTCGAAATGGTCCTCGATCGCGCTTTTGCCGCGCCCGGTGACGAAGATCATCTGCTCGATCCCCGCCTCGCGCGCCTCGTCGACCGCGTACTGGATCAGCGGGCGGTCGACGATCGGCAGCATTTCCTTGGGGATCGCCTTGGTCGCGGGCAGGAAGCGGGTGCCGAGCCCGGCGACGGGGAACACGGCTTTACGGATCGGTTTCGGCTGGCTCATGGCGGGCGAAATCGCAGGGGAATGTTACAGCGTCAACCGTTGCCGGGGTTTGTTTCGCACTAAGGCACCAAGACACTAAGGGAGTGTGCTGGCGGCGCAGCCACTCACATACTTGTCGGTAGTTCAAGCCGGATGCTCGTGTTGTTTGAATGGCCTGCGGCCAAGAGCAATATCTTTGTGCCTTGGTGCCTTAGTGCGAGCAAAAAACCCACGCTTGCCCGCGCAACGATTCACGTTAAACGCTCCCCCATGGACAAACTCGTAATCCGCGGCGGCAACCGCCTTTCCGGCACCATCCCGATCTCCGGCGCCAAGAACTCCGCGCTGACGCTGATCCCCTGCGCCCTGCTGACCGAAGAGCCGGTCACGCTGCGCAACCTGCCGCGCCTCGCCGATATCGACGGCTTCCAGCACCTGATGAACCAGTTCGGCGTCACCACGGTGATCCAGGGCACGCGGCCGGAGGATTTCGGGCGGGTGATGAGCATGGAGGCGACCCGGATCACTTCCACCGTCGCGCCCTATGACCTGGTACGCAAGATGCGCGCCTCGATCCTGGTGCTCGGGCCGATGCTGGCGCGGATGGGCGAAGCGACCGTGTCGATGCCGGGCGGCTGCTCGATCGGGGACCGTCCGATCGACCTGCACCTGCAGGCGCTGGAAGCGTTCGGGGCGGAGATCGAGCTGACCGCCGGTTACGTCAAGGCTGTCGCACCCAGGGGCGGGCTGCCGGGCGGCGAATTCGACTTCCCGGTGGTCTCGGTCGGGGCGACCGAGAACGCGGTCATGGCCGCGGTTCTCGCCAGGGGCACCTGCCGCCTGTTCAACGCCGCGCGCGAGCCGGAAATCGTCGACCTGTGCAACCTGCTGGTGGCGATGGGGGCGGAGATCGAAGGCATCGGCACGTCCGACCTCACCATCCACGGGGTCAAGCGGCTGCACGGCGCTACCTACCGGGTGATGGCCGACCGGATCGAGGCCGGTTCCTACGCCTGTGCCGCTGCGATCACCGGGGGCGACGTGTTCCTCGAAGGGGCGAATGCAGGCGAGATGCAGGCGACCATCCATGCACTGCGCGCGATCGGGGTCACGGTCGAGGAGGCGAAGAACGGCATCCGGGTGGCAGCGGAAGGTCCGCTCAAGGGCACCAACCTCACCACCGCGCCCTATCCGGGCCTTGCGACCGACATGCAGGCGCAGCTGATGGCGCTGCTGTGCAAGGCCGAGGGCACCAGCGTGCTCAAGGAAACCATCTTCGAGAACCGCTACATGCACGTTCCCGAGCTGCGCCGCATGGGGGCCGATATCGAAACCGAAGGCCGCACCGCGATCGTGCGCGGGGTGGACAAGCTGACCGGCGCCGAAGTCATGGCGACCGACCTGCGCGCATCGATGAGCCTGATCATCGCCGCGCTCGCCTCCGAAGGTGAAAGCACCGTGCGGCGGATCTACCACCTCGACCGCGGCTACGAGCGGCTGGAAGAGAAGCTCCAGCTTGTCGGCGCGGATATCGAACGGGTCGGCGATAGCTGAGCCATGGCGTGAACCCGAATGCCCCGCCACGCGTTGGTGGGGTGAAAGGAACACTGCCATGTTGATCAGGATCGCTGCCCTCGCCGGGCTCGGTTACGCCGGATACAGGCTTTTTGAACACAAGCGTCGCGAAACGCGGCCCGCCTTTGCCGAGGGGCAGGGGGATGTGGATGTCCGCGCGGCGGGGCCTGAAGCCATGCGCGATGCCCCGCGCCACTGGTCAAAGACCGACGAGGAAATCGACCAGAGCTTCCCCGCGAGCGACCCGCCGGCGAACTACTGACGCCGCGAGGTCATTCTTCTGCCGGCGGGTCCATGTAGTCGCGATAATAGGTCAGCTTGCCGTTCGCGACCTTGTAGATTCCGACCCCGCCACGCGGGGGCGCGCCTTCCATGTGCATGGTCCAGCGCGCCCAGACCGCGTGGTCATCGCCGCAGATCTCATCGACGGTGAAGTGGATTTTGCGCTCCCCCATTTCCTTGACCATGGTGGTCATGAACCCGAGGATCGCCTCGCGTCCTTCGTAACGGCCCCAGATCGGGTCCTCGAGCAGGGCGTCCTCGGCGAACAGGTCGACCAGCCTGGTGTAGTCACCATCGTCCTGGATGCGCCAGAACTCCTCGATCACGCGCTGTGCTTCGCCGGGCATGGGATCCTCCTTTGCTGCCGGGCCAAAGTGCCACGTGGCACGCACGCGCGCCCCTGCGAAAACTGGCAAGAGTGACGCGTGGCCAAGTCGGGTAGCATGGCAGGCCAGGGAGAGCTGCGATGTCGACCACGCCCCGAGTATCCTCCGCCATTCCCGGTGAGCCGCCGCACTTCGGATCGGTGCTGGCGCACCAGCCTGCAATCGCCGAACGGTTCTTCGCGCTCTACGGCGCGTTCTGGGGCAGCGACGTGCTCAGCGCCCGGGTCAAGGAAGTCGCCCGGATGCGCAATGCGCGGGTCACCGAGTGCGGGTTCTGCCGCCAGGTCCGCTTCGACAAGGCGGTGGCCGAAGGACTGGGCGAGGATGTGGTCGATGATATCACCGACGGCTATGAAACCTCCGCGCGACTGAGCGACACCGAGAAGGCCGCGCTCAGGTTTACCGATGCGCTGATCCACGATCCTGACTTGCTCACCGGCGATGCGCGCGCGGCGCTCGCCCGGCACCTCACGCCGGAGCAGATTGCAGAGCTTGGCCTCGGCGTCACCCTGTTCCTCGCGCTGGCCAAGGCACTGATCACCATGGGGCTGGAGCCGCAGGCGATGGACCGCACCGTGCTCCCCACCCCCGTCCCGCTGGACCGGGCAGCATGAGTGGCCCGGTTGTGGCTGCGCTGGCCGCCCGCACCTGCCTCGCCTATGCCCGGCGGATGCCGTTCGAACACACCGCGATCACCGACACCGAAGCCGCCGCCGTGGTCGCGTTGCTGGGCGAGCAGGGCTTCGTCGCGTTCTCGGTGGTCGCGGCGCTGGCCGACGCCGAATGCCGCGCGGAGCTGGTGGGGCTGCCGGAGCTGGTGGTGGGTTGACTGCGGCCGAGGGACAAGAAGGGTTTCTCGCAGAGACGCAGAGGAAAGAGAGACGCAGAGTTTATGACTCCGCCGCGCAGCGGCATTTTCCTCACACGAAGCCACGAAGGGGGCAGTCCGGATGCCCAAGAGACTGCCATCTTCGTGGCTTCGTGTGAACTATACTGCGGCTTCGCCGCAACTCGTTCTCACTGTCTCTCTTTCCTCTGTGTCTCTGCGAGAAACCCTCTTCTTCCCCAGCTCGCGCACAGGCTCGCGCCCGTCCCAACCTTTCGCCGCGTCGGCCACGAGGTCGTAGAACCCGACAAGCTGCGGGGTCGGCTCGTACAGTTCGAGCATGTGCCCCAGGCTGGCCCGCGCATCGACGAAGGCGAAGGACGTGCCGGTCTGCGTCACGGACAGCTGCGCCAGCGGCATACCCTCGCTGTCGAACTGCGCGATGGCGGCATCGAGATCATCGACGAACAGCGCCGCGTGATGCAGGCCTTCGCGGCCCGAGCCGTGCGGGTACATGTCATGCACCGCGCTGGGGTCGGGATTGTGCTGCTGGACCAGCTCGACCATCACCCCGCCCCACTGGCCATAGGCGCTCGAATGGTCGAACGGTTGCTCGACGCCGCGATGGACCGAGCTTTTGAGCGCGATATGGCGCAGCACGAAGAACGGGCCTGAGCCGAACCGGCGGTGGTGCGCCAGTGCGGCAGCATCCACGTCCTGCACCGCATAGGCCAGCTGGCGGACGGGCAGACCACCCGGAAGCATGTCAGTTGACCGCCCGGTCTTTCCCTTCCCAGTAGGGCGCGCGCAGTTCGCGGCGCAGGATTTTCCCGCTCGGGTTGCGCGGCAGGGCCGGGATGAAGTCGACCGACTTGGGGCACTTGTACCCGGCGATGTGCTGGCGCGCGTGGGCGATCACTTCGGCCTCGGTCAGGCTCTCGCCCGGTTTGATCACGACGCAGGCCTTGACCGCCTCGCCCCATTTTGCGTCGGGCACACCGATCACCGCCACGTCGGCGACCTTGGGATGGGCATAGACCGCGTTTTCGACTTCGGCCGGATAGACGTTTTCCCCGCCGGAGATGATCATGTCCTTCACCCGGTCGTGGATGTAGAGATAGCCGTCCTCGTCGAGATATCCGGCATCGCCGGTGCGCAGCCAGCCGTCAGCATCGATTGTCTCGGCGGTGGCTTCGGGCTTGTTCCAGTAGCCCTTCATGTTCTTGCTCGAACGGGTGGCGATTTCGCCGACTTGGTTGGGACCGACCGGGTTGCCCTCGGCATCGATGATCTTGACCTCGACCCCGGCGAGCGGTTTGCCGACCGAGCGCATCTTCGGGCTGCCTTCGGGCACATGGTCTTCCGGGTCGAGCGCAACGATCGTGCCGCTGGTCTCGGTCATCCCGTACATCTGCACGAATCCGCACCCGATCCGGTCCATTGCCGCCTTCATCAGCTCCAGCGGGATCGGCGAGGCGCCGTAGGTGATGTATTTCAACCGGCTGAAATCGACCTCGGCCACGCGCGGGTGATTGAGCAGGATCTGGATCGCGGCGGGGACGAGGAAGATCTTGGAGATGTTGTCGTTCTCGATCAGGTCGAGCGCCT
>JAHDXX010000153.1 GCA_023384025.1 Sphingomonadaceae bacterium | reverse complement strand
GCCGGAGCGCCGGAGGCAATCAGCGCATCGCATTGCGCCTCGAAATCGAATTCCTCGGCATCGCCTGCATCCGCGGGCACATCCGGGCCCCACTGCCCGAGAAAGCTGCGGAGGCGGGCTTCGCGTTCCGCATCGCGCGTCGGCGCAGGATCGGGAATCCACAGGTTCATCTGGAACGCACCGTTGCTGTGCGTCCTGACTTCCCGCGCCCAGTCGGCAATCGCATCGGGCGACATTCTCAGTGCGCCGCAGGCTCCAAGACCTCCGGCATTGGCCACGGCAATCGAGAGCGAAGGCGGGCAGGCTCCGGCCATAGGGGCCAGAAGGATTGGAATCCGCAAGCAGAAGCGCTTTGCAAAGGCTTCGGCGCGATCAAAATCAGCCCTCATCGATCCTCCCTTGACGATACCGCCAGCAGGCTCCTGAAGTCGCCCTTGCGCGCAATGACATCGGCCAGCGAATAGCCGTCCAGCACGGACAGAAAGGCATGAAGGGCTTCATCGAGAACGCCGGTCAGGCCGCAGGCTCCGCCGATGATGCACGAACCGCACTCCACCAGTTCGAAACTGTCCTCGGTGTGGCGGATAAGCGCGCCGACATTGATGGTGCTGGTCGGGCGCGACAGCCGGATGCCGCCGTTGCGGCCCCTCACGCTTTCCAGATAACCTGACTTCACAAGGTCATTCACCACTTTCATCAGGTGGTTCTGCGAGATGCCATAGCCGCGCGCGATCTCGGCGATGGAACACAGACGCTCCGGTTCCTGCCCGAGATAGAGCAGAACCCGCATGGCGTAATCGGTGTAGCGCGTCAGTCGCATGGGCCTGTGTGCATAATCATGTATTTGTATTGCATGTTTTTGACTGAAGGTATAGATGTATCAGTGATGCATGATTTGAAAGGGACTCCTATGGCAGGCATGTCGCTCAGTGACGAAGGTTTGGAAAAGCTGGTTCCAGCGTTCTATGCCCGTGTCCGCGCCGATGCCGAGCTGGGGCCGATCTTCAACGACGCCATCGACGACTGGCCGGAACATCTCGATAAGCTGACCGACTTCTGGTCGTCCGTGATGCTCACCAGCGGGCGCTACAAAGGCCAGCCCGTTCCGGCGCACGTGAAGCACAAGAGCCGCATTACCCCCGAGCTGTTTGATCGCTGGCTCGGCCTGTGGGCACAAACCACCGATGAACTCATGGAGCCGGAAGCGGCCGTGCAGCTTCAGGCCAAGGCCGCGCGGATCGCCGAAAGTCTGAAGCTCGCTATGTTCTTCCGGCTGCCGCCGAACGGTACGGATCGCATCAAGAGCAAGGAGGGTGTCTGATATGAGCGCTCCCGTTCCTTATCGCTCAACACCCGTATTCGATCAGGACACGCTGCCTGCCGCGCTGCGCCGCCGCCATGACACCAAGGCAGGGGTCTGGGGCGTCATCCGCGTGATCGAAGGCACGTTGAAGCTCACCTATCTCGATCCGCAATCCGAAACGATCCTGACTCCTGACAATCCCGGCCTTGTGCTGCCGCAGCAGCCCCATTTCGTGACGCCGCTTGGCCGGATGAAGATGCAGGTCGATTTTTTCGATCATGCGCCGGACCTCTCAGTTTTTTCTGACCTGAAACCCTGACCCCATAAGGAAACCCATGACCCAGCCTCTCAGCGACCAGACCATTGCCCTTGTCAAAGCGACCGTGCCCGCCCTCGAAGCGCACGGGCTCGATATCGTCCATGAAATGTATTCGCGCATGTTCCAGAATCCGGAAATCCGCGATCTGTTCAACCAGTCGCATCATGGCGATGCCGGTTCGCAGCCCCGCGCGCTGACCGGCGCGATCCTCGCGTACGCCAGCAATATCGAGAACCTCGCGGCGCTCGCGCCTGCGGTGGAGCGGATCGCGCAGAAGCACGTTGGCTTGCAAATTCTGCCCGAGCATTACCCTTACGTGGCCGAAGCATTGCTGGGCGCAATCAAGGCTGTTCTGGGCGATGCTGCCACGGATGAAATTCTCGAAGCCTGGGGCGAAGCCTATTGGTTTCTCGCCAATATCCTGATCGCACGTGAAGACCGTATCTATACCGATCAGAAGGATGCCAGCGGTGGCTGGAATGGCTGGCGCGATTTCGCGGTGGACGAAGTCACGCAGGAAAGCAGCGTCATCACCTCCTTTGTTCTGCGTCCTGTCGATGGCGGACCGGTCATGGCCCACAAGCCCGGACAGTATCTCACCTTCTGGTTCGAGATTCCCGGCCATCCGCCAGTCAAACGCAACTACTCAATTTCTTCTGCCGCCAACGGCGAAACCTATCGCATCTCGGTCAAGCGTGAGGAGCAAGGGCTCGCCTCAGGCTGGCTGCATGACAATGCCAAGGTCGGCACCGTTCTGAAAGTCGCTGCGCCAGCAGGCGAGTTTTTCCTTTCCGGCTCGCCTGAACGGCCTGTCGTTCTGCTCTCGGGCGGCGTGGGTCTGACGCCGATGGTCGCCATGCTCGAAGCACTTGTGGCTGGCGGCGCGGTGGTGCCAATCCACTACGTGCACGGAACCCACGACCGAGAAACCCATGCGATGCGCGGCCACATTCGCGCGCTGGCCGAAAGCAACGAGGCGGTGCAGGTCGTCGACTTCCACCAGACGCCGCTGGCCGATGAAGTGGAGGGTCTGGATTACGATCATGCCGGAATCATCACCGATGAATGGCTGGTATCGAACACGCCGGTTGCGCAGGCCGACTTCTATATCTGCGGGCCGCGCCCATTCCTGCGTCATGCGGTTTCAGCATTATCGCTGGCCGGTGTCCCGTCAGATCGAATTCACTACGAATTCTTCGGACCCGCCGACGAATTGCTGGCTGCCTGATCGGTATGATCGTCAGGGAGGCTCGCCTTGCGCCGGGCCTCCCACATGCGGTTCTCCTGCCAGGCAAGCTCTTCGTAATGGCACAGCGGTGCATTCTCGCGGTCTGAAGCATCGCTGCCAGCATCGGGAGCTGCTGTGATCAACTCACCGGTTTCAATCAGCTCGAAGCAGCCTTCGTCAACCTGCCGGAGCGCTTCGCCGCTGGTCAGCGCAAGACCGATGGCACCGGGCCGCTTGCGGGCTCCCTTGGCGGTCTCCTCGGTCTCGAAAAACTGGAACCTCACCACCGTGAGGGATCGTCCATCCTCGCCCTGACAGGCGATGCGGCCCAGTTCCTTCTTTTCGATCACCGGGCTGCCTCCCTCGTCGTGCTTTTGATTCCTCTGGCAGGCAGTTCGGCCAACCCGAGGATGTGGATGCCCCCACACCACACTAAGGCAAAGGCCATCGCCTGGAACTTGATGATCAGGCATCCAGCAGCCCTGTCGCTCTCAAGCGATCAATCGAATCTCGCGCCACCGGTGCGACTTCGCCGTTCCGGAGTGTAATCGCCCAGCTGCGTCCGGATGGTTCGGCGCTCGCCACGGCATCGCGGGCAATCCACCAGCTGCGATGGACCTGCACGCCTTCCACGCCATCCATCTCGGCGATGGCGTCGCGCAGCCGGATCAGGATCAGTTCGCTGGCGGTCTCTCCATGGACCCTGACATAATGATCTTCGCTTTGCAGTGCGAGGATCGGGCCTGTGAAGCTGTCCGACAATCTTGATCGAAGGGCGGGTTCCTGCACTGGTGCAGCATGGTCTACCTGATCGTCTGTTGGCGGTGGGTCGGCTGGTCTCGACGTCGCAACTTGCCGCCCGCGCAAACGCAAGTCCGCAGTCTGAGCCCACTGCGATACGCCCATGACCGCCAGCGAGCACAATAGCGAAAACGGCAGCAGGCCAGCGTAGCCGTCAAGTTCCCGGAATTCGTCCTGTCCGACACTGCGCCAGATGAACGCGAGCGGGGCGCTGGAGATGACTACACCCCAGAACACAACCGGGCGCGCCGGAAGTTCGGTCGATCTGGCTAGATGCAAAAGGAACAAGATCGTGGGCCGGATGAGGAGGTAGGCTCCCATCAGCAACTGCCACCAATGGATGATGCGCTCGACCAGACCTTCATTCAGGTAGGTACCGAACGGCCCCATGAATCCGACTGCGCTTGCCAACAGGAACATGGCCCACAGTTCCAGCAAGATGCGGCGAAAGGAAATTTCGAAATCCCCCTGTCAATTCGCGAAGCGTGACCTGGCAAATGCACGCGATTGCGCGGTGTTGACAAGTCAATTCGCCGCGTAACGCAATTGCTGTTGCCGGTGAAATGCGCTGCTCCAAAGCCCGCCCCGCAGTGAATGCGATGCACAAGGCAGCGCCGACAGCAGCGACCAACGGGAGAGATCACGTGAACCGAATGAGATTGAATGGCGTTCTCCTGTCGTGCGCGGCGGCATCGTTGGCCGCGGCCTGTGCGCCAGTCGCGATCGGACACAACGTCGCGGCGAGTGGCGATACCGCTTCGGTAGGTCGCATCGACGTTTCCACGATCCCCTTCGACCCTGCATTGCACGTCCAGACCGGCACCTACACCCCTTCGGGCAGCGTGCTCGTATCCTATGCCGATGCGCCCGGCCGGGACCGCCGCGACATCAAGCTGGCCACGATGAACGATGACGGCAGCGCCATGCGCACCTTCTTTGAAGGTCGAGTGCCGGATCGACCGAAAGACAACGGTATCCGCTTTATGATTTTCCCGGACAACAAGCGCATCTTCATGGGCGATTTCGTTCTTGAATGCTCTGCCCCGCTCGAACGCTGCAACGACGCAAAGCTGGTGCCGGTTGACTATCCGGCGGAAGTGGCTGACGGCGATCACATCTCGCACCGCTGGTCTGAGATGATCATTGCGCCCGATAATTGCCATGTTTCATGGACGACGTTGCTGGCAAATTATTCGGCGATGGTTTTCACCGGCGAACTGGAACGCACGAAAGCCGGATACCGGATTGCGAACACGCGTATCGTTTCGACTGTCGATCAGTTCCAGCCCGATCCCGCCCATCCCGACGGCGTGATCCCGCAACCGACACGCGGCGGCGAGGTCAAGCAGTTCGTCCATGGCGGCGCGGGCATTTCGGTCGCGGGCGGGGCGCGGCGCGACATTGCTGATTCAACCGTGCTGCATCTTGCTTCGGGTGAGATCGAAGCGATCACCGACACGCCCGGTTATACCGAGACGACGATTTTTTCGCCCGACGAGCAACTTGGCGTGGTGATGACTGCGCGCTTTTCGCCGCAAACCGACCTTGCGGTGCTCGGCCTGATGCCGCGACCCTATCCCGGCGCGCTCAATATCGGACTCAACTCGCTCGCCTATAACTATTCGGTATCGGGCGTGCGCCAACAGCGTCAGGGCAATGTCGGCCCGGCCCTGATCGACATCGCGCGCTCGAAGAGCGAAGAGGGCTATCTCGGCGCCAATCTCAATACCTCGGCCGATTGGGTGTTCAGTTCGCCACTGTCATGGCACCCGAGCAGCACCAGGGCGATGTGGATGGAGGGCAGGCGCGGCCAGCGCGGGACGCAGGAGCGGCGGATGCAGATGGTACGTCTTCTGGATTACGAGCCGGGAGCCGCAGTCGCTTCTGCCACGACGCCGGACAACATGAGCTATGCCTTGACCGACCTCTCGGTGGTGAAGGACTATGCGCGCCAGTCGAAGGACATCGACGTCAAGGTCTATGGACGCCACTCGGGCCATATCGCCTACAGCCGAACCCCTGCCGGACGGATCGAAAAGACCTACGTCAATTTCAGCGACGATGGACAAAACGTCTATTCGGGCCGCGAAACGATGGATTACAATCCGCGCGCAAACTCCACCTATCGGGCCGATGTGACGCTCACCGGGCCAAAGCCGGGACGCATGAATCTGCGCATGACTTTCGGACCGGCAACGGACTTCTACAACCCCACCAAAATCCTGTTTGCGCCCGATGCTTCGGGGCAGCCGCTATCTTCCGGCTTCGTCGAATATGACGGACAACGCCTAGACGTATCGGAACTGCTGCCATGACAAAGCGCCTTTATCGACTCCGCAATTGCACGCTCTGCGCGGCAACTTTGGCCCTCACCGCAGCCTGCGCGACCCCGCAGGACGTGACCGGCACTTTGGCGAGCAACAGTGCGCTGCAAATCAACGCCCGAACTCTGCCATTGGTCCGCGAAACGGACGAACGTTTTCAGTCGTTCCAGATCGGCATGTCGCACCTGACCGGGGGCGAGACATGGCGCACCTATGATGGCGACAAGGCGGAAGGAGAGGCAACGCAGGCGCAGAGGTTCGATGCCGTTCGTGAAGCGCGCGCGCCGACTGATCTTGCCAACCGCCGTCTCCGAAATCTGACTGCTGCGCTTGCGCCCCTGTACATTCGCTACGGTGGCACAACGACCAACTCGGTCTATTTTCACGACAGCGATGCATCAGCTCCGTCAAAGCCCCCAGAGGGCTTCCAAACCGTCCTGACCCGTGGGCGCTGGAAAGCCGCAATCGACTTCGCGCAGGCTGTTGATGCGAAGATTATCACCGGGTTCACTATCAGTGACGGGGTGCGCGACGCATCGGGGGCATGGACCCCGGCACATGCCCGGCCATGGGTTGAATACACTCGTGCGATCGGCGGCGAGATATTTGCTGCCGAACTCTATAACGAACCCAACGCGCGTGAACCGGGCCGCACCGAGGAGCCGGAAAGCGCGGAAAACTATGCGCGCGATTTTGCCCGGTTATCAGCCTTCCGTGATGCCTCCGCGCCGGGTCTCAAGCTGGCGGGACCAGGAACGGCTATGCTTGGACTGCCCGTGCCGATCCCATCGCTCGAAGGTGTGACAGCCGAGCAATATATGGCTGCCACTCCGAAGCCCCAATTCGATATCGTCTCCTACCATTTTTACGGTGCGCTTGCCGAACGCTGCGCGCCACCGGATTCGCCAGCAGGCGTCAGTGCCGACGATGCACTGACAGAAGAATGGCTCGCGCGGCCGGAAAAGGAATTTCAGAAGTTCAGGACGCTGCGTGACAAATATGCACCCGGCGCTCCGATCTGGCTAACCGAAACCGGCGCGGCGGCTTGCGGCGGGACGCGTTGGCAGCCGACTTTTATCGATACGTTCCGCTTCCTTGACACGCAGGCACGGCTCGCCAAGCAGGGCCTCGACGTGATTGTGACGCACGCACTCATCAGCGGTAGCAATGGCGTTATCGACGAGAAGACCTTCATGCCCAACGCCGATTACTGGGCGGCGCTGCTGTGGCGACGGCTGATGGGAACAAAGATTCTCGATGCCGGTCCGATCCAGCCCGGACTTCATGTCTACGCGCATTGCCAGCGCGGCGTAACCGGAGGGGTGACGCTGCTGGCGATCAACCTGGAGGGCGAAGCAACGAAGCTCCAACTGAGTGGCCCGGTCGATCTATACACTCTGACCGCACCAGAACTGCAAAGCCGAAAGGTGTTGCTGAATGGAACGCCGATTGAACTTGGTCCGCACGACACGGTCCCTGAAACCGTACCTGTCCGTGTCACCTCCGGTACGATTTCATTGGCACCAACCAGCATCAGTTTCATAGCTTTGCCAAAAGCGAGCAACAAATCATGCAGGTGACAGTGGTCCCAAGACTCTTGCGAACTCTGCGCACACCGGACGCGATGCGAGCCAGACATCACTCTGAGCTCGCTTCCAGTTTCCGCTCGCGCTGCAACCAGCCACACAGGTAGACAAGGCTGAGAAGAACGATCGCGAACGAGAACACCTGTACCGTCTCTGGTGTCGCATTCTGGAATCGGAGAGGGGCAGCCAGCACCAGCGCCTCAAGAAACGGCTGTACCG
>JAHDXX010000152.1 GCA_023384025.1 Sphingomonadaceae bacterium | reverse complement strand
AGCGCAGTCCACCCGGCGAGGTCGGGTCGCCGGGCATAGGCCAGCGCAACGCGGCATTCGTCCGGAAGGGCGCTGGTATCGTTCATCATTCGCCCAGTGCCTCGCTTTGCCCGGTAGTCAACCCTTGCTCAGGCCTTGCTCAGGGGAAACACCGTTTAGTCCGCGTTGAACATGAGGCTTGGCAATCGCGTTACCTAGACCTCCTAGACAGTCATCAGAGCTATACCTGTATCCGAAGGAAACCAGAAAATGGGGGCACTGTCCAAGTTCTGCCGCAAGCTGCGCAGCAACAGCAGTGGCAACGCGACATTGATGGTTGCGCTGGGCGCACCTGCGCTGATCGGCGCGGGCGGTCTCGCGATCGACACGGCGCAGTGGTACATGTGGAAGCGCGAGCTGCAGCATTCGGTTGACCAGGCTGCCTATGCCGGCGCGTGGGCGCTTGCCCGCGAAGAGACCTCCGCCAGCTTTGAAACCCGGGCGGAACAGGAATTCGACACCAACATCTCGAAGACCAGCGATTTCGTATCGGAGCCAACAATCCAGATTGCCGACTATGCCGGTGGCGAGGACAACAGCGTGGTGGTTACCGCCACTGCCAGCAAGCTCCTGCCGTTCAGCAGCTTCCTGCTGGGAAATGCCGCGACCGTTCGGGCCTCGGCACAGGCGAGTTTCGCTGAAGGTCTGAACTACAACGCCTGCCTCGTATCGCTGGCGGATGAAGGCACCGGCACAACGATTGGCGGCAACGCGACTGTCCGCGCGCAATGCGGCCTTGCCGCGCTCTCGTGCGATGACGACGCGATCGTGATCGATGGTTCGGCCAGTGTTTCGACGGATTCGATCGCGGCGTGCGGCACCGTGAACGTGCCCGACGAGAACGAGGATGTGACTGCCGAAGGCGTTCGCGGCCTTGAAGACATTTATTCGCAGCTCGAGCCGCCGACCAATGACACGCCCCGCACGTACAAGTGCACCGGCAAAGGCAAGAACTCCCAGGCATCGTTGCTGCCGGGCACCTATTCCAGCCTGGTGGTGAGCTGCACCACGGTGCTGGCCAGCGGCATCTACGTGATCAACGGTGGCACGCTGGATCTTGCCGCGAACTACAATGTCACCGGCTCCGGCGTCATGTTCGTGCTCAAGAACGGGGCGACAATGAAACTGGGCGGCAATGGTGCGGGCAACAGCATCCGCCTGACGCCGATGTCATCCTCCGATTTCATCGGAACGGCGTACGAAGACCAGGCCGACGAACTGTCGGACATTCTCGTTTTCGAGCATCGCGACAACAATGTCCCCAACCCGGGGCACACCTTCAACGGCAACTCGAACTCGCTGATCGAAGGGCTGATCTATCTGCCTTCGAGCAATATCCGGGTTCTCGGTACGGCGGACGTGAGCGCGCAGTGCTTGCAGATCTCCGCCTACACCATCGACATCCGCGGCAACGCGCAGCTGGAAACGCTGTGCCCGATCAATGAAACGACCTCGGTCGGGACATCGATCGCTTCAGTCAAGCTGGTACGCTGATCATGGGCAAGGGTATCCTGACACGCCTCATCGGCGACCGGCGCGGTTCGATGGCGATCGAGAGCGCAATCGTGGCCCCCGTTCTGGCGACGCTCGCGCTAGGCAGCTTCGAGGTCGGCAGCCTGGTCTCACGCCAGCACGAATTGCAGACGGCCGCGTCGGAAGGCGAGTCGATCGCCCTGGCAGCGGCGTCAGGTGCCACCCTGCAGGTCTCGACGCTCGAGGACATTCTGGAGACGTCGATGGGCCTCGAAGACGATCAGGTCACCGTGGCCCTGCGCTTCCGCTGCAACGACGAGGAAGAGCTGCAGACCACGGTCGGGAGCTGCGACGAGGATGACCTCGTCAGCAACTATGTCCGGATCGATGTGAGCGACACTTACACGCCGGTGTGGACCAAGTTCGGGGTGGGAGAGCCGGTTGACCTCGCTGCTGAACGCATGGTGCAGATCTCGTGAGTGTGCGCACGATCCTTTCGCGGCTCGGCGCCAATCGCACGGGCTCGGTCCTTACCGAGTTTGCCCTGCTGGCGCCGGTCATGCTGATGCTGATGATCGGCGTCTTTCAGGTCGCGGTCTATGTCCAGAACTACAACGCGCTGCGTTCGGTCGTGTCTGACACGGCCCGGTTCGTGACGGTCGAATACCAGAAGGAAAACGACCTTTCGCCGGACGAGATCCACGCCGTCCTGCTCAGCCAGGCCATCGGTGCGCCCTATCTGCTCGATACCGATCGCCTCGAAATCTCGGTGGAGCCGGCAGAAACCAGCAGGATTGCCGACGCCACCGAGTTCGAGGTCGAAGTGACTTATACGCTTGATGACTGGATGCCGTTCGTCGATCTGGAAGAAGCGTCGTTAACCTACAATCGGCCGATCTTCGTTGTCGATCCCGCCGCATAGGCGGACTTTTCCGGCCCTTCCGGCGCAAATTTTACTTCTGGTTTACCACAGACGTTTGCGAAGCCTTGCGAGCCGGCGGGCTAGGCGGGTCACCTGAATTTCAACCGGGGACTGTCGATGCGCGCAGGCGTCACCATCATGGAAGCGAAGACAGGGGCAACGTTCCTGCATCGCCTTGGACGTGACACGTCGGGCAATACGCTTGCCCTGATGGCCGCCGCCCTGCTCCCGTTGCTGGGCATGATTGGCGGCGGCGTCGACATGAGCCGTGCCTATCTCGCCCAGTCACGCTTGCAACAGGCCTGCGACGCCGGCGTGCTGGCTGCACGCAAGAGGCTCGGCTCCGAAGCGATCATAACCGGCGAAGTCCCGCAGGAAGCTGCCGACATCGGGCAACGCTTCTTCAATCTCAATTTCCGTGATGGCAATTACGGCACCGAGGACCGGGACTTCCAGATGTTCCTGGAAGCGGATTACTCCATTTCTGGCGAAGCAAGCGTAACCGTTCCGACAGCCGTGATGAATGTGTTTGGCTTCGAAACAATCGACATCGATGTCGAGTGCGAGGCGATTCTGAACTTCCAGAACCTCGATCTGATGATGGTGCTCGATACCACCGGGTCGATGCGCAACACCAACGCGGGCGACACCATGTCGCGGATGGAATCGATGAAGCAGGTGATCCGCGATTTCCATGCCGAGATCGAAGGGAACAAGGCGCCGGGAATCCGGATACGTTATGGCTTTGTCCCCTATGCCAGCAACGTCAACGTTGGCCATCTGTTGCAGGACAACTGGGTGGTCCAGGACTGGACCTACCAGTCGCGGGAGGCAGGTTCGAGCACAACCAGTGTCTATACGCACAACTACACCGAAAATTGGGTGCATGTATCCGGAACGGGGGGCACGCCGGTCCTGTCCAGCACTTATGCGGCGACCTATGTACCCGGCACACCGCCTTCTGGCGGCGGAACGGGCGATACCGGGGGAAGTGGTGGCTCATCGGGTTATTACACTTGCCCCAATGCCAATCCGCCAAGCACTTACGATGTGCAGTATGAAGTGCTGTCGACCACTACCGAGCCCTATGTCGGCCCACCGGCGGGTGAGAAGAAGACCGATCACGCCCGGATGACAGAAAACGGGACCTACCACTACCAGTCGCGGAACGGCACGACCTGCGAAGTCTATGCGGTCAGTTACAACAACAAGGTTCACACCTACGACCACGTCTATCACCCGGCTTACAGCAGTCCCTCGACCGAGTGGATCTATCGCCCGGTGTCGATGGATGTATCGAACTGGCGAACCGAAACGGCGGGTTGCATCGAGGAGCGCTCGACCTACGAGATCGACGACTACGACAATATCGATCTCACCCGCGCGCTCGATCTCGACATCGACCTCGTGCCGGACCCGAGCGATCCGGATACGCAGTGGCGCCCGCGCTACCCGGACACGATATTTGTGCGTTCTCTCAATGGCAGCGGTGACGGCTCGATCACGCCTGAGGAAGTGACATCGACCAGCAATTTTGCCCAGACCGGCAACTGGTGGTTCTCCAGCTGCCCTGCCCCGGCAAGGCAGCTGGCGGAAATGGATGCGGCATCGCTTGATGCCTATCTCGCCACTTTGTCGCCGGAGAGTGCCACATATCATGATATCGGTATGATCTGGGGCGGGCGTCTGCTTTCCCCGACAGGTCTGTTTGCCAGTCAGAACCAGGACGTAGCTGTCAACAAGCCGACCAACCGCAACCTGATCTTCCTCACCGACGGCCAGACCGAACCCTATGACATTGCCTATGGGGCCTACGGCGTCGATGCGCTCGACCAGCGGCGCTGGAACCAAGGCTCAGGCCTGACCCTGACCGAAACGGTGGAGCAGCGCTTCCTTGCCGTATGCAAGGAAGTCAAAAAAAGGAACATCACCGTCTGGGTGATCGCTTTCGGAACCGATCTGAATCCGACGATGACCGAATGTGCAGGCAATGGCCGCTACTTCGAAGCGAGTGACGCGGCGCAGCTCAGTGACGCGTTCAAGGCAATTGCCAAGTCACTGGGCGATCTGAGGATTTCGCAATGACAGCCGTGAGAGAAATTGGGCGAAACCAGCAAGGGGCCACGATTGTCGAATTCGCCCTTGTTGCGCCAACGCTGATACTTCTGCTCATGGGAGTGTTCGAGCTGGGGCACACCATGTACGTCCAGTCCATCGTCAACGGTGCCATGCAGGAAACCGGACGGGATTCCACCATCGAGAACGCGGATTTGAAGGCGATCGAGGAGTTGGCCAGCAAACGCATCAGGAGCGTCACGCCAAACGCCGAGATCAGCTACAAGCGCGCCTTCCACAAGGACTATGGTCTGATCAACCGGTACGAACCCTTTACGGATGTTGATGGCGACGGACGCTGCAACAACAACGACCCATTCGAGGATCTGAACGGAAACGGCATTCGTGATCGCGCCAATGGCCAGGATGGCCAGGGCGATGCGCGCGACGTTGTCGTTCTGCAGGTTGAAGTTACCTACCGGCGGATGCTGCCCATGCCGTCACTTAGCGGCTGGTCCGAAGACAACACGGTTTCAGGACGGACTTTCTTGCGCAACCAGCCGTTCCGGCAAGGCGAGCAGAGCAAGATCGGCAACTGTGATGTCGAAATGGGCGGCGAGGATGATGTGCCCGATCCTTTCCGCAACCGCGGCAACGGGAATGGCAACGGGAATGGCAACGGGAATGGCAACGGGAATGGCAACGGGAATGGCAACGGGAATGGTAACGGTAACGGCGTAGGCGTTAACGTGGGTGGCGTCGGAGTGGGCGTTGGTGTGGGGGGCTGACATGGCCGACAACTTGTTCCTCCGTCTTTTCGGAGACACGCGTGCCGCTGCCATGACGGAGCTGGCGCTTGCTGCTCCGCTAATGCTCACCGCCGGTCTTGGGGGGCTGGAAGCCGCCAATCTCGCTCTTACGCACATGAAGGTCAGCCAGACAGCGATCCAGATCGCCGACAACGCCTCGCGGATCGGCGATCAGACCGCTCTGGACAATCGGGCCGTAACCGAGACCGACGTTCTTGACCTTCTGATGGGTGCAGACCTGCAAGCAGGTGAAAAGCTCAACCTTTTCCAGTTCGGACGGGTCATCATCAGCAGCCTCGAAACCGATCCGGACGATCCTACCGGCACCCAGCAGTGGATTCACTGGCAACGGTGCATGGGGCAGCTCGAAGTGGAGTCATCCTACGGAAACGAAGGAGACGGCAAAGGGGACCCCAGCTTTGTCGGCATGGGCCCCGCCGGCCAGGAAGTTCTCGCGATGCCTGACGATGCGGTCATGTTTGTCGAGGTGGTGTACGAGTACCAGCCGATCATTACCGATGCATGGGTCGGCGACCGGATGATCCGTACCTATTCATCCTTTACCGTGCGCGACGACCGCGACCTGAGCCGGATCTACGAGGAAAATCCCGATAATCCGGTCAATCCCGCTACCTGTGACAAGTTCGACCGTTTCCGTACGGACGAAGTCGAGCGTCGTGGCGCAGGTGGCTGGAAATGGGACTTCTGAACCGGCGGTTCGCAGTTCAGGCCCGGTAGCAGACCTTGCGCACTGCCTCGACGATCCGCGGGGCGTCGATCAGCGCCAGCTTCTCCAGGTTCGCGGCATAGGGCAGCGGCACGTCCTCGTTGCAGACCCGCAGCACCGGCGCGTCGAGATGGTCGAAGCCGTCTTCCATGCAGATCGCCATGATCTCCGACGCGATCGAGCACACCGGCCAGCCTTCTTCCGCAATCACCAGCCGGTTGGTCTTGGCGAGGCTGTCGAGCACCGCTTGCTTGTCCAGCGGGCGCAGGGTGCGCAAGTCGATCACTTCAGCGTCGATGCCCTCGCCCGCCAGCGTTTCGGCCGCTTCGAGCGCCAGCCCGACACCGATCGAATAGCTGACGATCGTCACGTCGCTGCCTTCACGCATGATCCGCGCCTTGCCGATCGGCAGGACGTGGTCATCCAGCTCGGGCAGTTCGAACGTGCGGCCATAGAGCAGCTCGTTTTCGAGGAACACGACCGGGTCTTCGCAGCGGATCGCGGCCTTCATCAGGCCCTTGGCATCGCTCGCACCGTATGGCGCGATCACGATCAGGCCGGGGACGCTTGCATACCACGGGCCGTAGTTCTGGCTGTGCTGCGCGCCGACCCGGCTCGCCGCCCCGTTCGGACCGCGAAATACCACCGGACAGCGCATCTGCCCGCCCGACATGTAATTGGTCTTGGCGGCGGAATTGATAATGTGGTCAATCGCCTGCATGGCGAAGTTGAAGGTCATGAACTCGACCACCGGGCGCAGCCCGCCCATCGCCGCCCCGGCCCCGATCCCGGCAAAGCCGTACTCGGTGATCGGGGTGTCAATCACCCGTTTCGGCCCGAACTCGTCGAGCAGACCTTGGGTGACCTTGTAGGCGCCCTGATACTGCGCGACTTCCTCACCCATCACGAACACGCGCTCGTCGCGGCGCATTTCCTCGGCCATGCCGTCGCGCAGGGCTTCGCGCAGGGTAATCGTGCGCATGTTGGTGCCGTGCGGCACTTCCGGATCGGCCTTTGGCTGCGACTTGGGCCGCTCGATATCGGCGAGGACCGGTGACGCGGCAGGTGCTTCTGCGGGGGCCGCAGCGGCAGGTGCCGGTGCAGAGACGTCCTCCCCTTCCCCCGTCATCACCGCGATAACGGTGCCGACCTTCACCCCTTCGGTGCCTTCTGCGACGAGGATCTTGCCCAGCGTGCCTTCATCGACCGCTTCGAATTCCATCGTCGCCTTGTCGGTCTCGATCTCCGCAATCACGTCACCGGAGCGGATTTCATCGCCTTCCTGTTTCAGCCAGCGGGCGAGCGTGCCTTCTTCCATGGTCGGCGAGAGGGCGGGCATCTTCAGTTCGATCGCCATGGCTCAATACTCCTCCACCAGCACATCGGTGTAGAGTTCCGACGGTGCGGGCTCCGGCGAATTCTCCGCGAAATCAGCGGATTCGGCCACGACGCTGCGAATCCGCTTGTCGATAGCCTTGAGGTCGTCCTCGCTCTGGCCCTGCTCGATCAGCACTTTCTTCAATCCCTCGATCGGGTCCTTGTGGTCGCGGTAATCCTGCACTTCCTCGCGGGTGCGATACTTGGCCGGATCGGACATCGAATGGCCGCGATAGCGATAGGTGTTGAGTTCCATCAGCACCGGGCCTTTGCCTTCGCGCACGTGCTTGAAGGCGATTTCGGCGGCGCTGCGCACAGCGAGCACATTCATCCCGTCCACATCCATGCCGGGGATGCGGAACGCCGTTCCGCGCCGGTGGAACTCGGTCTCGGCCGAGCCGCGCTTGACCGCGGTGCCCATGGCGTAGCCGTTGTTCTCGATCAC
>JAHDXX010000151.1 GCA_023384025.1 Sphingomonadaceae bacterium | reverse complement strand
GCTGCGCATCATCAACGAGCCGACCGCGGCCGCGCTCGCCTATGGCCTCGACAAGGACGATGGCAAGACCATCGCTGTCTATGACCTTGGCGGCGGCACTTTCGACGTCTCGATCCTCGAAATCGGTGACGGCGTGTTCGAAGTAAAATCGACCAACGGCGATACCTTCCTCGGTGGTGAGGACTTCGACGGAGCGATCGTCGAATACCTCGCGGACGAGTTCAAGAAGAAGGAAAACATGGACCTGAAGAGCGACAAGCTCGCGCTTCAGCGCCTGAAGGAAGCTGCGGAAAAGGCCAAGATCGAGCTCAGCTCCAGCGCTCAGACCGAAATCAACCTGCCCTTCATCACCGCCCGGATGGAAGGCGGCAGCACCACTCCGCTGCATCTGGTCGAAACCCTGACCCGTTCCAAGCTGGAGCAGCTGGTCGGCGACCTGATCAAGCGCACGCTCGAGCCGTGCCGCAAGGCGCTGGCCGATGCCGGGCTCGACAAGGGCGGGATCGACGAAGTCGTGCTGGTCGGCGGGATGACCCGCATGCCCAAGGTGCGCGAAGTGGTCGAGGAATTCTTCGGCAAGAAGCCGCACACCGGCGTCAATCCGGATGAAGTCGTCGCCATGGGCGCGGCGATCCAGGCGGGCGTTTTGCAGGGCGACGTCAAGGACGTGCTGCTGCTTGACGTGACTCCGCTGAGCCTTGGCATCGAGACGCTGGGCGGCGTGTTCACCCGCATGATCGATCGCAACACCACGATCCCGACCAAGAAGACCCAGGTCTATTCCACCGCCGAGGACAACCAGAACGCGGTGACGATCAAGGTCTTCCAGGGCGAGCGTGAAATGGCGGCGGACAACAAGCTGCTTGGCCAGTTCGACCTGCTCGGCATTCCTGCCGCCCCGCGCGGCGTGCCGCAGATCGAGGTCACTTTCGACATCGACGCCAACGGCATCGTCAATGTCAGTGCCAAGGACAAGGGCACCGGCAAGGAGCAGCAGATCAAGATCCAGGCCAGCGGTGGTCTCAGCGATGCGGACATCGACCAGATGGTCAAGGATGCCGAGAAGTTCGCCGAGGAAGACAAGAAGCGCCGCGAGAAGGCCGAAGCCCGCAACCAGGCCGACAGCCTCGTCCATGCGACCGAGAAGCAGCTGTCCGAGCATGGCGACAAGATCAGCGCCGATCTCAAGGGTCAGGTCGAAGCCGCCATCGCGGAAACCAAGACCGCGCTGGAAGGCGACGATGCCGACGCGATCAACGCCAAGGCACAGGCGCTGACTGAAGTGGCGATGAAGATGGGCCAGGAAATCTACCAGCAGGAACAGGCTTCGGCCTCGACTGGTGATAGCGAAGCTGGCGAAGCACCGAAGGAGGACGTGGTCGACGCCGAGTTCTCCGAGGTTGACGAAGACAACAAAGGCTGATTTTGCGCCCCTCCCCTTCAGGGGAGGGGATGGGGGTGGGGGCTGTCGGGATGGCAAGACGGTTTTTTCGACAAGCCCCACCCCAACCCCTCCCCTGAAGGGGAGGGGCTTTCAGGAACATCGTGATGTCAGCCGAAATCGACTTCTACGAACTGCTCGAAGTGAGCCGCGATGCGGACGATCGCACGATCAAGTCCGCCTATCGCAAGCTGGCGATGCAGTACCACCCGGACCGCAACCCCGGCTGCGCCGAGTCCGAGGCGAAGTTCAAGGCGATCAGCGCGGCCTACGACTGCCTGAAGGACCCGCAGAAGCGTGCCGCCTATGACCGGTTCGGCCATGCCGCGTTCCAGAACGGCGGGCCGGGCGGTGGCCATCCCGGCGCGGACTTTGGCGATATCGGCGATATCTTCGAGACCATCTTCGGCAGTGCCTTCGGTGGCGGTGGCCGCCAGCAGGCGCGGCGCGGCGCGGACTTGCGCTACGACATGGAAGTGACGCTGGAAGAGGCGTTCCACGGCAAGTCGAGCGAGATCGAGATCGAAGTCTCGCAGGCGTGCGACACCTGCAACGGCTCCGGCGCGACCCCCGGCACCGGCACCCGCGGGTGCAAGCTATGTGGCGGCTACGGCAAGGTCCGCGCCAAGCAGGGCTTCTTCGTGGTCGAGCGTCCGTGCCACAACTGCCACGGGCGCGGCGAGGTGCTGGAAAGCCCGTGTCGCGATTGCGGCGGGGAAGGGCGGGTCGACAAGCCGCAGGCGCTCAAGGTCGAGATACCTGCGGGCGTCGACACCGGCACCCGCATCCGCCTGTCGGGCAAGGGTGAAGCGGGACCGCGCGGTGCGCCGCCGGGCGATCTCTACATCTTCATCCACGTGAAGCCACACGCGGTATTCCAGCGTGACGGGACGACACTTGGTACCCGCGTGCCGATCAGCTTCACCACCGCGGCGCTGGGCGGCTGCGTGAACATCCCCGACCTCGATGGCGAGACCAACACCATCGAGATTCCGGCCGGCATCCAGTCAGGCAAGCAGCTGCGGCGGCGCGGGGCGGGCATGCCGATCCTGCAAGGGCGTGGACGCGGCGACCTGGTGGTCGAGATCCAGGTTGAAACCCCCACGAAGCTGACCAAGGCGCAGCGCGAACTGCTCGAGCAATTCCGCGAAACCGAAACCGGCGACGAATGCCCGGAGAGCCGGGGTTTCTTCGACCGGCTGAAGGACGTCTTCGGCTGACAGCCCGGACGCGCCGGCGATAGCCGCTCGCGGTTTCAGCCGAGCTTCTCCGCGATCTCGCGCCGGATCCGCGCTAGCAAGTCAGGATCGGTTTTCAGGCGCTTCTGCTCCTCGTCGAGGATGGCGAGGAAGGCCGATTTCTTGAAGGCATTGCAGGTTGCCGCATCGGGCGGCGGTTCGACCGTCGAGCAGACCAGGTCGATCATCCGTTCGGCCCCGTGCAACCGGCCCCAGAGGTAATCGTTCTCGCGATAGGCGCGGCTGAAGAAGGCCCCGAAATTGTAGAATTCGATCCCGCGCAAGGTTGCGCGCGTGCCGCCATCGCGGATGCTGCGCGCGTCGTCCGGGCTGATCCGGTCGACCTTGATCGGGTCGAACTCGGTCAGGCCTTCGTTGCGCATCAGCGGCAGGGTGGCGATGTCGTAGAACGGGAAGCCGAGATAGGTCAGCAGCATCCGCCGCCGCAGGTTCTTCGGCATGCGTTCCAGCGCCTGCGCCATCTGCATTTCGGCGAGCGCGTCGGTCTCCGGCAGCAGGCGGCGCTCGCCAAGCAATGCGATGACCCGCGCCGGGTCCTGCATGACTTGGGCCGCCGCTTCCGGGAAATCGTCGCCCAGATTGGCGAGCATGGCCTGCTCGTCATAGAGCGATAGAATGGCGTAGATCGCATCGCGCGCGTCATCCACTGCGACGTCATCCAGCTCCGGATCGGCATCCCAGTCGCGCGCCAGCCGCCGGGCGAGCAGGCGCAGGCGGCGCAAGCGGAACCCGACGTCGTGGGCGCGGAAAAACGCCACCGCAGCTTCGCTCGCTCCGCCCGATCCATCGCTGAGCGTGGCGAGGCCCTGCTGCTCCAGCTCGTTGCGCAATCGCACGGCGACCGGGTGCGCATCGGGCAGGTCGAGCCCCGGCGCAGCGCGATGGACGATCTGCGCGAGCTGCTCGACGATCCCGGTGAACTTGGCCTGGGCATAGGACTGGTAGGCAAACCCGGCCTGCTGGATGGCGGCGGTCTGGGCCTTGCCGCGCCACGCGCTGAGCCGCCTGATCGACGGGCTGTCGAGAAAGAACGTGCGCCCGAACAGGCGGTCGACCGCGCTTTCGACATCAGGGCGCAGGGCCGCCACCATGCGGCGCAGCCGGTCAGCCTCGCGCGATTGCTGTTCCAGCGCGTGGAGGTTGTCGCGGATCGGCTGTTCGCGCGGAATGGTCGACAGCGAGCCGAGAATAGCGCCGAAGAACCCGACCTTCTGCGGAACGCCGCCGTCTTGCGCCAGTGCCCGGTCAGGCCGGGGGTCGATATAGACGAACCGCCGGTCAACCTCGCGCTGGCCGGGCCTGCCGTGGAGCGCGGCGAGCGCACCGTCGAACGGCTTGTTGACGAGCACAGAGCCGTCAATCAGCGCGATTTGCTCTACCGGGTGGGCTTCGTCCTGGCGGGGCATGATCCGCTGGATGAACGCCTTCCGCCCGACCCACTCAGCGCCGTGTGCCCGGGCGATGGCATCGATCTCCGCAATCCGCGCCGGGGGGAAGGCACCGGGGAAACTGGCGGTGGCCCGCGCGGCCAGCGTCAGCTCCAGCGGATCGGCCAGCGGCTTGCCGGATTCGGCCGGAGTCTCGGTCCGGAATGCAATCGGGAGCCGGTGCTCGCTTTCCTCGACCACGGGCGGGCTGTTGAGCCGCAGCCTGGCACGGTGGCCGTGGAAATCGGTGGCCGTGACATAGAGGTCGATCGGGTGGCCCGCCGGAAGAAGCGGTGCCTCTGCCTGCTGGTTGGCCATGGCCAGCAGCGCATCGTGCAACAGGTTGGCAAAGCCGGGGCCGGAAAACGGCGGCTCGAACCAGCGGCTGCGCATGAAATGGGCAACCTTGCGCCGCACTTCGCTGCGCGCCTCGGGCGAGACGGTTTCGGAGATCATGTTGCCCGGGCGGCGCAGGAACCACGAAATTGCCGGTTGCGCCCACAGCTTGGCGAAGCGCCACAGCGGGCGGGCATCGGCATCCATCAGCCGGTCGACGTCGGCATTTTCCAGCCACAGGTCGGTCAAGGGTTCGAGCGACTGGCCGGAATGGATTGCCTGCGCCAGAAACACCGCATTGATCCCGCCCGCGCTGGCGCCGGTCAGCACGTCGGGCAGGACGCGCAGCCGCAGCCCCTCGCGGGTTTCGATGGCTTGCAGCAGATCGCGGTAGACCCCCTGTACGCCCGACGCCTTGGGTTGTCCGGCATGGAATGCGCGGCTGGCCCGGGCCAGCTTCCAGATTTCCTTGGTCACGCCATGCATGTAGACCGCAAGGCTGACGCCGCCGTAGCAGACCAGGGCAAGCCGGAGTTCTTTCTGCCGCATGGCATGGCTTTGGCGGGAAACCGCGCCCTTGGCAATTGCGTTCCACTAATGTTCCGGCTAACGGCACGGCATGGCCAAGACCAAGAAGCGCTACATCTGCCAGGCCTGTGGCAGCGTATCCCACCGCTGGCAGGGCCAGTGTGCCGATTGTGCGGAATGGAACACGCTGGTGGAAGATGCCCCGGCGACGGTGTTTTCGCAGAAGCATGACCTGTCGAGCGGGGGGCGGGCGATCAGCTTCGTTCCGCTCGATGCCCCGGCCGAACCGCTGGTAAGGCGCACGACCGGTCTGGCTGAATTTGACCGGGCGCTGGGCGGCGGGCTGGTGCCGGGTTCGGCGATCCTGATGGGAGGCGATCCGGGCATCGGGAAGTCGACCCTGTTGCTGCAGGCGGCGGCGCGCATCGCGAAAGGCGGCGGCCGCGCGGTCTACATCAGCGGAGAGGAAGCCTCGGCGCAGGTCCGGATGCGGGCCGAACGGCTCGGACTGGCCGACGCTCCGGTCCAGCTCGCGGCTGCGACTTCGGTACGCGACATCCTGACCACGCTGGGCGAGATGGAGCCGCCGGCGCTGCTGGTGATCGATTCGATCCAGACCATGCATTCCGACATGATCGAAGGCGCACCGGGCACGGTCAGCCAGGTGCGCGGCTGCGCGTTCGAGCTGATCCGCTTCGCCAAGGAATGCGGCACGGCGCTGGTGCTGGTTGGGCACGTGACCAAGGATGGTTCGATCGCCGGGCCGCGCGTGCTGGAGCACATGGTCGACGTAGTGATGAGCTTCGAAGGGGAGCGGAGCCACCAGTACCGTATCCTGCGCAGCCTCAAGAACCGCTTCGGCCCGGTCGACGAGATCGGGGTCTTCGCGATGGAAGGACAGGGGCTGGCCGAAGTGAGCAATCCTTCGATGCTGTTCCTGTCCGGTCGCGAGGAGCCGCTGGCGGGCAGCGCGGTGTTCCCGGCGCTGGAGGGCACCCGCCCGGTGCTGGTCGAAATCCAGGCGCTGATCGTGCGATTGCAGTCGGGCGCGACCCCGCGCCGGGCTGTGGTCGGGTGGGACAGCGCGCGGCTCGCCATGCTGCTGGCAGTGCTGGAGGCCCGCTGTGGTCTCAGCTTCAGCTCAGCCGAAGTCTATCTCAATGTCGCGGGCGGCTACCGGCTGAGCGACCCCGCAGCCGATCTGGCGGTTGCCGCAGCGCTGGTGTCGGCCCTTGCAGACAAGCCGCTCGCCCGCCGCTCGGTCTGGTTCGGCGAAGTCTCGCTGGCAGGAGAGATCCGTCCGGTCGCCCATGGCGGCCTGCGATTGCGCGAATCGGTCAAGCTGGGGTTCGAGCAGGGCTACGGACCGGAAGAACTGCCCGACCGTTCACCCGGTCTTAACTACCGCGGGCTCAGGCAATTGGCCAATCTCGTTGACCGGGTGATGTCCACCCCATAATTGCCGGGCCCTATGAGCGGTTTCGATCTGATAGTCCTGTTCATCGTCGGCGTTGCGGCCGTGGGTGGATTCATGCGCGGTTTTGTGCAGGAAGTCCTGTCGCTGGCGGCATGGGTGCTTGCGGTTCTGGCGATCCGGGCCCTGCATACCGACCTCTACCAGGTCATTCTGGAGCAGGCCGGCGGAGAAACCACCAGCGGGCTGCTCGCTTTCGCGCTCCTGCTGCTGGTGCCCTATGCCGGGATGAAGCTGATTGCCGGTCGCCTGGGCGAGGCGTCCCGCTCGTCGATGCTTGGCCCGATTGACCGGGTGCTGGGCTTCGGCTTCGGGGCGCTGAAGGGCAGCATCGTGGCAGTGCTGGCGTTTTCGATCCTTGTGCTGGGGTATGACACGATCTGGGGCTACCAAGGCCGCCCGGTGTGGATGACAACTGCCCGGACCTATCCGGTCATCAACGCTGCCTCGAAAGACATGGTCGAACTGATTGCCGAGCGGCGCGCGGAATTGCAGGCCGAAGCCGAGGCCGAAGAAGCAGCCAACTGATGGCTGGCGCGGGCCAGTCGAAGCTTTACACGCCTGGCATACTGGCGCTGGCGGTCGAGCTGGCCAATTATCCGCTCGACCCCGATCTCCCCATCATGGGCGAAGCGCGTTCGCGCACTTGCGGCAGCGCGCTGAAGCTGGGGCTGGCGCTGGATGCTGGCGGACAGGTGACGCACGTCGGATTGCAGGCCACTGCCTGTGCTATCGGCCAAGCCGCTGCGGCGCTGTTCGCGCGGGGTGTGGCCGGACGGGATGAAGCCGGGATCGGGGAGCAGGGGCAGGCCCTCGAGCAATGGCTCGCCGGTGCCGGGCCGCAGCCGGAGTGGCCGGGGATCGAAGTGCTCGAACAGGCGCGCGCTTACCCGGCGCGGCACGGCGCCATTGTTCTGCCGTGGAAGGCCGCGCAGGCGGCGCTAGGCAAGGGCCACGCTGCGGGCTAGAGGCGGTCCCTCAGGATTGAGGGGAGTGACGTCTGCCATGGCCGAGCCAGCAACTGCCACCATGCGTGAACCGAGCGACAAGGAAATCCGCCTTGTCATCGGCGCAAGTTCCGCCGGGACCGTGTTCGAATGGTATGATTTCTTCATCTACGGCACGCTGGCCTACATTCTGAAGGACGCGTTCTACGAGACCGACAACGAGACGCTGGGCCTGCTGCTGGTGTGGTCGACCTTCGCGGTCGGGTTCGCCTTCCGCCCGATCGGGGCGATCCTGTTCGGCTATCTCGGGGACAAGCTGGGGCGCAAGTACACCTTCCTCGTCACGGTAACCCTGATGGGCATTGCCACCGCCGGGGTCGGGCTGATCCCGACAGTCGACACCATCGGGATGGCCGCGCCGATCATCGTGATCCTGTTGCGGATCATCCAGGGGCTGGCGCT
>JAHDXX010000150.1:2529-7887 GCA_023384025.1 Sphingomonadaceae bacterium | reverse complement strand
GGGCCAGCGCCGCTTCGCCATGCCAGAAATCGTACTTCGGATAGAGCGCGGAGAGCTTGACCGAAATCCCCGGCGCATCACGGAAACCAGCGGCAGTTTCGCGCGACAGCCGCTTGATCGCGGTCTCGTAGGATTGGCGGTAACGTTCGGCGTCGGCCATGGTCATCGCCGCTTCGCCGAGCATGTCGAAGCTGTGGGTCAGGCCCTTGGCGCGTTCCGGCGCGGCCCGTTTCAGCGCTTCATCGATGGTCCGCCCGAACACGAACTGGCCGCCGAGGATCTTCATCGCCTGCAAGGTCGCGGTGCGGATCACCGGTTCACCAACCCGCCCGATGGCGCGCTTCAGCGCTGCACCCATGCCTTTCTGGTGCTGCTCGGGCTGTTCCAGCACTTCGCCGGTCAACATCAGCGAGAAGGTCGCCGCGTTGACGAATGTCGAGCTGCTTTCGCCCAGATGCTCCGACCAGTCGATATCGCCCAGCTTGTCGCGGATCAGCGCGTCGGCGGTGGCGGCATCGGGCACGCGGAGCAACGCTTCAGCGAGGCACATCAGCGCGATGCCTTCCTCGGTATCGAGCCCGAATTGCTGGAGGAAAGCATCGAGACCGCTGGCCTTGCGCTGCCGCGCCCCTTCGATCAGGCGGCTGGCGATGGCCGCTGCCTCGGCATGAACCGCGCTGGCGGGCGCGGCCTGGCGCAACCGCTCGGCGACACACGCCTCTTCGTCCTGCCGGTAGGCCAACCGCATCGACTGGCGGTCAATCGGGGAATAATTCGTCATCGATTTGGGATCCATGCCGCATTGCTGGCGTCCCGCGCATTTGGACCTGGTTTCATTTGCAATCAAGCGTCTGCCCGCGCCTCACTCAGCCCTGGCCATGGAAAGGTTCGCAAAAAAGACTGTGCCGCTGCGGTTCACAATAGTTAATGCTCTTGCAACCAATAGTGTTCTAGGGGCTGACAAGGGCGCAAATTCGGGGGGAAAGCCGGAGCAATGCCGGTAATCGCGGTATACAGCGTAAAAGGGGGCGTAGGGAAAACCACTCTCGCAGTGGACCTTGCGTGGCGCTGTGCGCAGATCGGCAGCTTTCCGACATTGCTGTGGGACCTCGACCAGCAAGGCGGCGCGGGCTTCCTGCTGGGTGCCCCGCCGCGCAAGACCGCACGGGCCATGTCGCTGTTCCATCGCGACAGTCGGCCACGCGACCTGATCGAGCAGACCCGGTTCGGCAAGCTGCACCTGCTCCAGGCCGACGAGAGCCTGCGCGCCATGCCGGTCCAGCTCGCGCGGATCGGGGCCAAGTCACGGCTCAGCCAGCTGCTCGCCTTCCTGCGCGCTGACTATCGCCGGATCGTGCTCGACTGCCCTCCCATGCTGAACGAGGTCAGCGACCAGATCATTGCCGCAGCCGACATCATCCTGCTGCCCCTGCCACCCTCGCCGCTCGCATCGCG
Organism: Sphingomonadaceae bacterium; assembly: GCA_023384025.1. Taxonomy (GTDB): domain Bacteria; phylum Pseudomonadota; class Alphaproteobacteria; order Sphingomonadales; family Sphingomonadaceae; genus 34-65-8. The sequence goes on along the minus strand of JAHDXX010000150.1, from coordinate 6,432 downwards.
CGCGCTCGAACAGGTTCGCACCGAGCTGGTACGCCATCGCCGCAGCCACCCGCCGATCCTGCCGGTGCTGTCGATGTACGACCAGCGCCGCAAGCTCCATCGCGAGGTGCATGACGGTGCCGCCAAGGGCTGGCCGGTGATCCCGCAAAGCAGCCATGTCGAACAGATGGCGTCACGGCGCGAGCCGCTGCCCGCCTATGCCAACTGGTCCGACGCCTCGCGCGCCATGGGGCGGTTGTGGAGTGCGGTCGAGATGAAGCTGCTCGAACAGGGCAGGACTTGACGCAAACGTAAGGCAATCCGGTTGACGTCCGCCCCGCGTATGGCATGGTGCCTGCGGGGAGTAGGACGATATGCGAAAGAACCTGATTCATGCAGCCCTGGTCATCGGACTGGCGGCAGGACTCGCCGCTTGCGGTGACCAGGCGGCAGATTTTGCCGACGCAGAAAGCGAAGTGGCACTGGCCGAGTTTCCGGAGCGGCCCTTGTGGGGCGACACCCACCTGCACACCGACAATTCGATCGACGCTTTCGGGTTCGGCACCCGGCTCGGCCCGGACGAGGCGCTCAAGTTTGCCCGGGGCGATGAAGTTACTGCGACCACCGGCCTCAAGGCCAAGCTTGCCCGTCCGCTCGATTTCTTGGTGATCGCGGATCACTCCGACGGTCTGGGCGCCATGCGCCGGCTCTACGACGCGCCGCGCCTGCTGATTCGCGACGAGACCCTGCTGCGCTGGCACGACATGATGCATGAATCGCCTGAAGGTTCGCAGCGGGCGATGGCCGAGCTGATCACTGCGGCCGCCAACGGGGAATTGCCCGAAGCGTTTCAGGACGTGGAGGAAAACGCCAAGAACGCCCGCGAGATATGGACCGAGCACCTCGAAACGATCGACAAGTACTACAAGCCGGGCGTGTTCACGCCGCTCGCCGGGTTCGAATACACCCTGATGCCGGATGGCAACAACCTGCACCGCGTGGTCATGTTCCGCGACGGGTTCGAGCGGACCAGCACGGTCATCCCTTTCCCGGGCGTGGGCGACGGACAGGTCGACCAGTTGTGGGACTATATGGACGCCTACGAAAAGGCGACCGGAGGCAAAGTGCTGGCCATCCCGCACAACTCGAACGTGTCCAACGGGCTGATGTTCGAGCTGACCATGCCCGATGGCGGCCCGATCACGGCGGAATATGCCCGCCGCCGCGCGAAGCATGAACCGGTGGTCGAAGCGACCCAGATCAAGGGCGACAGCGAAAGCCACCCGTTCCTTTCCCCCAATGACGAGTTCGCCAGCTTCGGTGATCTCGGCTGGGAGCTGGGCAACCTGCCGCTAACCCGCGACAAGAACGATTCGATGTTCGCGGGCGAATATCTGCGCGAGGCATTGAAGCGCGGCCTGTCGATCGAGCAGCGCACCGGGCCAACCCCTATGCCTTTGGCATGATCGGATCGACCGACAGCCACACTTCGCTCGCCACCGGGGACGAGGACAACTTCTTCGGCAAGCACACCGGCAACGAACCCAATGCCAATCGCGCGCTGGAACCACAGAACCTGGGGACGCGCCAGGGGCGGTTCGGCTGGCATTACCTGGCCGGCGGTTATGCCGCCGTCTGGGCCAGGGCCAATACCCGGGCGGAAATCTTCGACGCGATGATGCGGCGCGAAGTCTATGCCACCACCGGATCGCGCATGGTGGTGCGCCTGTTCGCCGGGTTTGACTTCTCCGATGCTGACTGGAACGGCGACTGGGTCCGCGCCGGTTATACGCGCGGGGTGCCGATGGGCGGCACGCTGGCGGACGAGGGCAAGGCGCCGACTTTCCTGATCTCGGCGCTCAAGGACCCGGACGGCGCGAACCTTGACCGGGTGCAGGTGGTCAAGGGCTGGGTCACCGCCAGCGGCGAAACCCGCGAGCAGATCTATGACGTGGTCTGGTCCGACATGGACAAGCGCGCGAAGGTCGGCGGCAAGGTGCCCGCCGTGGGCGACACGGTCGACCGGGCCAAGGCGACCTATACCAACACCATCGGTGCCGCCGAGCTGCGCACGACCTGGACCGATCCCGACTACGCGGCAGGCCAGCGGGCGTTCTACTATGTCCGCGTGCTGGAAATCCCGACCCCGCGCTGGCCGCTCTATGATGCGGTGCGGTTCGGTTTGAAGCTCACCCCCGAGGCGATGGCCGATGCGGTCGCGCAGGAGCGTGCCTACAGCTCGCCGGTGTGGATTGGCCCGGCGGCAAGCGGCCAGACGGAAGGCGGCCAGACGCAGGCCCTGTTTGACCGCAACCGCCTGAGCCGGAACAAGGGTCGCGGATGAAACTGCCCGGCTGGACGCGCGAACCACTGGTCCATTTCCTTGCCGCCGGAGCGGTGATCTGGCTGGTCCTCGGCTGGCAAGGGGAGCCGGTCGATCCCGCCAGTCGCACCATTGCGGTGTCCGCTGACGACCGGGCGCGGCTGGCGCTGCAATGGGAGCGGACCATGCAGCGCCCGCCGACCGATGCCGAGCTGGACAGCCTGACCGAGCAGTTCATCCGCGAGGAAGTTCTCTATCGCGAGGCCGTGCGGCTGGGGCTCGACCAGGACGACGCGGTCCTGCGCAAGCGGCTGGCGGGCAAGATGGACTACCTGGCCGCGAGCATGGCGGAGACCGCGGGGGTCAGCGACGAGACCTTGCAGGGCTGGCTGGACAAGCATCCCGAACGGTTCGCGCCTGACGTTACCTACAGCTTCGACCAGCACTGGTTTGCCGACCGCGAAGCCGCTGCCCGGGCGGTCCGGCAGAGCGAGCCTGTCGGCGAGACAATTTCCCTGCCCCGGACGATGGACAAGGCTCCGCGCAGCGAGATCGAGAAGCAGTTCGGGCTGGATTTCACCGAAGCACTGGACAAGCTGCCGCGCACCGATGGCTGGCAGGGGCCGGTTGCCAGTGGCTATGGCTGGCACCTGGTGCGGCTGCGCGCGCGCGATGCCGGGCCGGTGCCGCAGCTGGCGCAGATCCGCGACCAGGTCGAAGCAGACTGGCGCACGGAGACTGCCTCTGCCCGCAAGGAAGAGGCTTACCAGGTCCTGCGCGGTTCCTACCGGATCACGATCGACCGGTGAGGCTGCTGGTCATCCTGAGCGGCTTGTGGTGCATGGCACTGCTCGCCACGGCAGCACCGCTGCGGGCGGACGAATTGCGCCCCGGCTACATCGAATTTGCCGAGCAGTCGGCGGGCACGTGGAGCCTGTCGTGGAAACGGCCCTATACCCAGGCGCCGACCGAACCCCCGCCGCCGCCGATCCTGCCGGAAGCCTGCGAATACACCGACGAAGTGCGCCAGGGTGGCGCCGGCGGCGCAGTGCTGGGCCGGGCGCAAGTGCGTTGCACCGGGCCGGTCTGGGGCCAGTCGATCGGGGTTGCCGACCTGCTCGGGCAATCGGACCTGCTGGCGCGGGTCATGCCGCTGGACGGACCGGCGCAGGCCTTGCGCCTCACCGCTGCCGAGCCGGAAGCGACCATCGCCGCACCGGAGGCCCGCCCGCCGGTATGGCGGACCTATTTCGTGATCGGGGTGGAGCATATCCTCGAAGGGTGGGATCACCTGCTGTTCGTGATCGCGCTGGTGCTGCTACTTCGCGAATGGCGCTGCGCAGTGGTGGCAGCAACGGCGTTCACGGTGGCGCATTCGATCACGCTGGCCGGGGCCTCGCTCGGATACCTCGCCATGCCGCAGCGCCCGGTCGAAGTGCTGATCGCGCTGTCGATCGTGTTCCTCGCGGTGGAGATTGCCCGACGCGACCCGGAGCGGCCAAGCCTTGCCATGCGCCTGCCGTGGGTGGTCGCATTCCTGTTCGGCCTGCTCCACGGCTTCGGCTTTGCAGGCGCACTGGCCGAGATCGGCCTGCCGGACG
>JAHDXX010000150.1:0-2519 GCA_023384025.1 Sphingomonadaceae bacterium | reverse complement strand
GGTCCCGGCGCTGGTCGCGTTCAACCTCGGGGTCGAGGCCGGGCAGCTGCTGGTGGTCGCGGTGACGCTGGCCCTGATCGCCGTTCTGTCCCGCGTGGCAATGACGCGGCTGGAACCGGCGTTGCGGATTGCGTCCTACGGGATCGGGATTACCGGGGCTTACTGGCTGGTTGACCGGCTCGCCGGATAGTCCCCGCCCAGCGCCTGCCACAACAGCACCCGCGCACGACTGGCGCGGCCCTGTGCGGCGGCGGCACGTTCCCCGCTGGCATCGGCAGCCCGGCGGGCCTCGAGCACTGCGAGGAAGTTCTCGAGCCCGGCCCTGAAGCGGAATTCGGCGAGCTCGGCGGCCCGGTCAGCGCTGGCCGCTTCGCGGGCGCTGGCGCGGGCTTCCTCATCGGCCGCTGCGATCAGGCCGTATGCTGCCTCCGCTTCGCCCAGCGCTGCGAACACCGCGCGGCGATAGGCCTGGAACGCGGCCCGCTTGTTGGCAGCCGAACCGTCGATCTCGGCCTCGATCCGGCCAAAGTCGATGAGCGGCGCGAGCAAGCCGGCCCCGGCGGAACCGACGACGGCGTCGCCGGTGAACAGGTCCCCCAGATCAAAGGCGAGCAGGCCGAGCGCAGCAGACAGGGTCAGCTGGGGGAAGCGGCGCGCGGCGCTGGCGGCAAGTTCGGCATCGCTCGCGGCAAGGCGCGCCTGTGCCGCGAGCACATCCGGCCGGTTGGCCAGCAACTGTGCAGGCAGCGCCGCAGGGGCTGCCGACGCAGTGCCGGATGCCGGTTCCTGCGTGGCGAGTGCCGCGCGCACACCCGATGCGTCGAGCGCAGTCAGGGTCACCAGTCGCCCGACAATCCGCGCCTCTTCGCTGGCGAGGCTTGCGATCCGGCTGCGGCTGGCTTCGGCGGCGGTTTCGGCGCGGACCCGGTCAAACCCGGGCGCGATCCCGGCCCGTTCGCGCATTTCCGTGAGCGTGACCAGGGTTTCCGCCGCGACAAGGTCTTCGCTCAGCGCGGCCCGGCGGGCTTGCAGCGTGCGCCAGTCAATCACCGCTCCGGCCACTTCCGCGAGCAAGGCGAGCCGCACCGCCGCAGCATCGGAGGTGGCGGCATCGAGCCGCGCCAGCGCCGCGCGCTCCTGTGCCTGCAAACGCCCGAACAGGTCCACGTCCCAGCTGGCGGTGAGGTTGGCGGAGTAGGCGACCCGCTCGGTGTCGAAGGCCACGCCCGGGGGCAGGTTCGTGCCGAACTGGTTGGGGCTGGTGCGTTGACCCGTTGCAGAGGCATTGGCCCCCAGAATGGGCAAGCGCTCCGCCCCGGCCCGCGCCGCTCCGGCCCGTGCGGCTTCGACCCGGGCAAGCGCTTCAGCCAGGGTCGGCCCACCTTCAAGCGCCTGCTGCGACAGTGCGCGATAGGCAGGGTCATCCTGCGGCATCAGGTCGGCAACAGTGCCTCCGCGATCGGGAACCGGGGTCCACTGGAAGGCATCGGGCAGCACCGAAGCGGGGGTCGCGACCTCGGGCGGCGGCCCCGCGACGCAAGCCGAGAGGGCCAGCGCAGCAGCCAGTGGCAGCGCACGGCGCATCACTTGGCGTCCTTGGCCGGAATGACGGCGTCGATCTGCTGGCCAACCCGGCACAGACCGTCGTCGCGGTTTGGCAGTTCGTAGATCACCTGGAGCACGCGGACATCGACCCGTTCCTGCGAGGAATTGGTCAGCGAACGCTTGGGTACGACTTGCGGTTCGGCGCGGACAAACCGGGCCTCGACCTGCTGCTGCGCGGCACCGCGCGGCGAGACCCTGGCCCCCTTGCCGAGATCGACCCGGGTCGCCTCGCTTTCGTCGATATCGACCCGGACATGGAGCGGCGAGGTCTGCCCCATCTGGATGAACGGCTGGCTCTGGGCGCCGCCCATGGTCGAGACATATTCGCCCTTGCGGATATTGACCGCGAGCACTTCGCCGGCAATCGGGGCGCGCACGGTCAGGCGGCCGAGTTCGGTCCGCGCGGCACCGGCGGCCGCATTGGCGGCTTCAAGCCGGGCCTGCGCCAGCGCCAGCCGTGACCGGGCGGCATTGGCCTCGCCTTCGGCACGGATCACTTCGGCCCGGCTCACAGCGGCACTGTCTTCGACCGAGCGGTAAAGCGCGAGCTGGCGTTCGGCGGTCGAACGGGCCGTCTGGGCCTCGGCAATCGCGGCACGCGCCTCGCCGATCATGGCCTCGGCCTGGCGCAGCTGCGCACGCACTGCCCGGTCATCGACGATAAACAGCGGCTGCCCCTGCCCGACCTTGTCGCCGGGTCGCACCATGACATCGAGCACCAGCCCCGACAGCGCACTGCCGATGTCGATTGTCTCGCTGGAAGGCTCGACCACCCCTGAACCGGCCACACGTGCGCCGGTTGCCAGCGCCCCCGTGGCGCGCGGTGGTTCGCGGGTCGGCTCTTCCAGCGTGCGGTCAGGCTGGCTGGTCGCGATATAGGCCACCGCGCCCACTGCCCCGACCACCGCGAGGGC
>JAHDXX010000149.1:7583-7988 GCA_023384025.1 Sphingomonadaceae bacterium | reverse complement strand
CCAGCTCAAGATCGAGGAGCATTCCTTGCAGAAGGAAAGCGACCAAGCGAGCAAGGACCGGCTGGAAGTGCTGCGCAAGGATCTTGCCGAGCTGGAGCAGCAATCGAGCGAGCTGACCACCCGGTGGCAGAACGAGCGCGACAAGATCCACGCCGAAAGCCGGATCAAGGAACAGCTCGATGCCGCGCGGATCGAGCTCGACCAGGCCCAACGCGAGGGCGATCTCGCCAAGGCAGGCGAGCTGGCCTACGGGCGCATCCCCGAGCTGGAGAAGCAGCTTGCCGAAGCGCAGGGCCACACCGAGAACGCGCTGCTCAAGGAAGAAGTGACCGAGGACGATATCGCCTCGGTCGTCAGCCGCTGGACCGGCATCCCGATCGACAAGATGCTCGCCGGCGAGCGTGA
>JAHDXX010000149.1:0-7573 GCA_023384025.1 Sphingomonadaceae bacterium | reverse complement strand
ACAAGCTGCTGGCGATGGAGGATATCCTCGGCAAGAGGGTGATCGGCCAGTCGCAGGCGATCACCGCCGTCAGCAAGGCAGTGCGCCGCGCGCGCGCCGGCCTGCAGGACCCGGGCCGTCCGCTCGGCAGCTTCCTGTTCCTCGGCCCCACCGGGGTCGGCAAGACCGAGCTGACCAAGGCCCTCGCCGGGTTCCTGTTCGACGATGACACCGCGATGGTCCGCATCGACATGAGCGAATTCATGGAGAAGCACTCGGTCGCGCGGCTGATCGGCGCGCCTCCGGGCTATGTCGGCTACGAGGAAGGTGGCGTTCTGACCGAGGCGGTGCGGCGGCGGCCCTATCAGGTCGTGCTGTTCGACGAGGTCGAGAAGGCGCACAACGACGTGTTCAACGTGCTGTTGCAGGTGCTCGACGACGGGCGCCTGACTGACGGGCAGGGCCGGGTGGTGGACTTCTCCAACACCCTGATCATCCTCACCAGCAACCTCGGCAGCCAGTTCCTCGCCTCACTGGAAGACGGGCACGACGTGGCCGAAGTCGAACCGCAGGTGATGGATGTGGTGCGCGGGCATTTCCGGCCCGAGTTCCTCAACCGGCTGGACGAGATCATCCTGTTCCACCGGCTGGGGATGGAACACATGGCCCCGATCGTGGAGATCCAGGTCGGGCGGGTGCAGAAGCTGCTCAAGGACCGCAAGATCACGCTCGAACTGACCGACGCGGCGCTGCGCTGGCTCGGGCGGGTGGGCTATGATCCGGTCTACGGCGCGCGGCCACTCAAGCGGGCGGTGCAGCGCTATCTGCAGGATCCGCTGGCGGAAAAGCTGCTGGCGGGCGAGGTGCCCGATGGCAGCACTGTGCGGATCGACGAAGGCGACGGAGCGCTCGATATTCGCGTGGAGTAAGCGCCACCAGCCCTGTCATCACATAAAGAAAGGGCCCCGGTTTCCCGGGGCCCTTTGCTTTTGGGCTCTGGCCGTACCGCGAGGCGGCACGGCCATGACCGCATGGCTTACATCTCGATGTTGAAGCCGGCGTAGAAGTAACGACCGAAGGTGTCGTACGGATCGCCACCGGCGGTGCCCAGCTGGCCGAACGGCGGCTTGTTGTCGAACAGGTTGTCGACGCCGACGTAGAAGCTGTACTTGCCGTCGTCGATATCCCAGTTCAGGCGGACGTTGTGGTACGTCTGGGCCTTGAAGAAGGGCTTCTCGAACTGGTCGGCGTTCTGCGGATCGAGGATCGTCAGCTCACCCGGGGTACAGGTGCCGCCGCTGAACCCGACCACACCCGAACCCGGGCAGCGGCCGATATAACGGTTCTGCGCTTCGAACGTACCCTTGGTTTGCGGACCGAGGTAGCGCATCGACCAGGTGAAGTCGATCGGACCGAAGTCGTAGTTGAAGTTCGCCGAAGCGGCCCACTTGGGATCGCCCAGCTCGCTGCGCTGACGGTTCGGCAGTTCCGGATCGGCCGGGTTGGTGAAGTTGTTCAGCTCCATCAGGTAGGTCGCGATCGCGCGGAAGCGCATACGGTGACCGTTGTCGAACGTCTTGGTGTACTGGACGTCGAAGTCGATCCCTTCGGTGCGCTGGGCCGCGAAGTTCACGCCGCCCGAGATCACCGCCTGGGTCGAGTCGAACAGGCCAGTTGCCGGGTCACGCTGCACGGTGCCGCAGAACGGGTTGTTGATACCGTTGGCGTCATCGAAGCACAGGTTGATGATCGTCTGTGCCGCGAGGGTGGCGATCAGCGAGTCGACCTTGATCTTGTAGTAGTCGACCGTGAAGTTGAGGCCCGGGATGAACCGGGGCTCGATCACCACGCCCAGCGTCAGCGACTTGCCGCGCTCTTCCACCAGGGTCGGGTTACCGCCCGAGAGGAAGCTGGTCGAGAACGACCGCGCCGTGCAGTTCAGGAACGGCGCGCCAAGAGCAACCGGGAACGGCGAACTGGCGCAAGCATCGACCAGCGCCTGGTTGGCAGTCGCCGGCACCCCGAAGGCGGCGCAGTTGGCTGCCCGGTTCGGGTTGTTGGTGATGTTCTGCACGTCGCACGGGTCAGCGATGAACGCGAAGTTCTGGCTTTGCGGCGAGAACAGGTCCGACTGGGTCGGGGTACGAACCGAGGTCGCGTAGGCCGCGCGGAAGCGGATGTCGTTGATCGGTGCGTAGATACCCTGGACGTTGTAGGCCCAGACCGTACCGGTGGCGGTGTTGTAGTCCGACACGCGGGCAGCAGCACCCAGGCTCAGTTCCTCGGCCAGCGGCATGTCCGCCAGCAGCGGCACGTTCACTTCGCCGAACAGTTCCTTGACGGTCAGCTTCGGCGGGGTGAACGGCTGGATCGCGTTGAGGAACGTGCCGCCGCTGGCAGTCAGTTCGTCGAATGCGCTGAAGGCCTTTTCCTCGCGATATTCGGCGCCAAGAGCGAACCCGACCGGGCCGCCCGGCAGTTCGAACAGCTGCGACAGGTCACCGGCGACCGAGGCGAGAGCAACGAATTCCTCTGCCTTCTCTTCGCGACGGCCAGTCGTGTTGACGAAGGCCAGCGCTTCGGCGCTCGGGGCACCGTCACCGAAGACGTTGATCGGAACGCAGTCCGGCCGGGTCACGGTAACCGCGTTGACGCGGCAGACGATCTGGCCCGCGGCGTTGCGGGTCGCGTCGAGCGCCAGCAGGAAGCCGTCCTCGTTGCCGTCGAGATCGAACAGCTTGAGGTTGTTGAGCGAACGAAGCTTGGTTTCGAGACGGCCGTAGTTGAACGACAGTTCGTAGTTCCAGTCCTCGTTGAAGGTCCCTTCAACGCCACCAACGACGCGATAGGTGTCACGATCGTGAAGTTCGCCGCGGCCACCGAAGTCGATGTTGAAGCGGTTCATGGCAAACGCACGCGAGTCGCGGGTAGCATTACAGATGCCGAAGCTCGACATCACGCTGAATGCCTGGTCGGTCAGGAAGGGGTTGTCGCAGCGCAGGTTCGCACCACCACCGAAGAAGCCGGGAATGCTGCCCTGCCAGAAGCTCGGCTGCCCTTCCTGGATCGCATCGATGTGGACGTACTTGGCTTCGATGAACGGACGGAATGCGTCGCTCACGTCGAAGTGTGCCAGCAGGTTGGCGGTGAAGCGGGTCAGGCCGGCGGCGAGCTGGCCGGTGTTGCGCAGGGTCGAACCCTGGCCGCCCACCACGTTGCCGGTGAACGTGCCAAGGAACTGGTCGGGCACGTCGGTAAACACGTTGCCGGCCGAATCGAAGCGCAGGAAACGGCCTTGGCCAAGGCCACCGAGGGTGCCACCGTCCGAAATCGCGCCGTTGCGAATGCCGCAGACCGGAGCGGTGTCAATGATGCCGTCAGTACCGAACGGTTCGCCGGCGGTCGGCTCGACCAGGTTGAACTGGCAACGGCCGCTGAACGCGCCGGTCAGGCCGTCACGGTCACGGAAGTACAGCGGGTCGGTCTTGGCGTATTCGGCCGAGATCGCGACGTTGCCGCGGCCATCGGCGAAGTTCTTGCCCCAGGTGCCCGAGATGAAGCGGGTGGCGCGGTCGCCACGCGACGACACACCGGCCTGGCCGCGGGCGGCGAAGCCTTCGAAGTCGCGCTTGAGGATGAAGTTGACGACCCCGGCAACGGCGTCCGAACCGTAAATGGCCGAGTTGCCGCCGGTCACCACGTCGACGCGCTCGAGCAGGTCGACCGGGATGGTGTTGACGTCGACCAGGTAGTCGCCCGGCGAAGCCGTGACGTGGCGCTTGCCGTTGACCAGCACCAGCGTACGAGCAGTTCCCAGACCGCGAAGGTCAAGCAGGTTGAGGCCGGCGGTGCCGATGAAGCGGGTCGAGTTGCCCTGGCTGAAGGTGGTGCGCAGCGACGGAAGGTCGTTGAGCGCGTCACCGAGCGAGATGTCGCCCTGTTCGGTCAGTTCTTCGGCGCTGACGGTGGTCAGCGGAACCGGCGACGACAGGGTCGGGCGCGCAATGCGCGAACCGGTGACAACGATCGGTGAACCGGCAGGTGCGGCTTCGGTCGTCTCTTCTTCGTCAGCCCCGGCATCCTGTGCCTGGGCCGGCGCTGCGACAGCAGCGAGGCCGAGGGCAGCGATGCCCGCCCCGACGTAAAAACGCGCTTTGCCGCGCGACGCGGTATAGCTCTTCATGTGAGTCCAGTCCCCTTACGGATCGTCGGTGGATGCCGACACTTCAAATCAGAATGAGCACAAACGGGCACACTTCACCCGTCAAGGCTATGTTCAGGGATGCGACAGGTTCGCAGGCGCTGCAAACGAAAACAGCCCCGCCTGCGGATGCGGAAGGCGAGTGTTGCCGAGGTGCAACGGTCGTTAGTCAGGGTGGAGAGCATCATTTCGCCGCAGCAGCAACGTGCGTAACAATATTACGCGAGGCGCCTGTTGCGAGGATGGCAGAGGCTTGCAGCCGGCAGGGCCGGACTACTCGATCCGGCGCCCTTTCACGCCGCCCTGACCGTTGATTCGAAGGAAGAACGCTGACAGCGCCGCGCTGCGGATCTCCAGCGATTGCCCGGCTCTGGGCGTCAGCAGGCGGCGCGGCGGATTGTCGATCTGCCATTTCGCGCCTTCGGCCGTGGTCAGGACGTAACCCGACCCTGTCGGGCGGACAGACGCGATGGTGGTGGTCAGCGAATCGAATTCATCTTCCTCCGCCGCACCATCACCGTCCCTGTCGCGCTTGCTGAAAATGCCGAGGTCAGGCAGGCTGAACCCGAACAACTTGCGGCGGGTTTCCCGCACTTCCTCGCGATCGACAATTCGCAGGTCGTCGTTTTCGGAAGCGGCGATAATCGTGCCCACGGCCCGGTCGAAACAGGCCAGGCGCTCGGCATTGTCCGTGATGGTCTGGCAGGAACGCAACGAATCAAGATACTTGTCGTCGGACGTGTCCTGCGCTGTGGCCGATGTAGCAACCAGTGTGATCGCTGCTGCAGCAGCCGAGAATTGCCAAGTGCGCATGTCTTTCCCCATCGTTCACCGTGCCGTGCTGATGCCGTGCTTCAGCCCCCATAACCCATTCGCCGCGCCCATGGCAGCAGGATCGGCAGGACCGGAGCGAGGTGTTGCTCGTAGTTGTGCCAGCGCCCGCGCGCCCGGGTATAGAGCGTTTCGCCGATCTGCGAATAGCTTGCCGTCCGCACTCTCCCACGCTCCTTCGCCGTGCGGGTATGGTCGAGCGCGCGGTCATCCAGTTCGAGCCCGAGCCAGCGGACAAGCGGCGCAAACTCGCCGCGCGCGTCATCGACCAGCCGTTCGTAGCGCAAGTGATGGACGTCGACCGGGAACAGCCCGGTGCCGCGTTCCCACGCGCGGAACACCGCGTCATAGGTCAGCGCGGCTTCCTCCAGTGTCGTGAAGCTGCGCATGGCGAGGTTGAGCTGGAAATTGGCCATGAAACAGCTCAGCACGACGTCACACGGATGCCGTTCGGCAAGAATGATCTTCGCGGCGGGGAACAGGCGGCGGATGGTCGGCACGCGCTCCATGTTGAGCGGGTGCTTGTCGACCAGCCAGCGGGTGTCATCCCAGCCGAACTCGCGGGCAAAGCCGAAATAGGCCGAACGCAGCTCCGCGATGCGCGCCGAATCCAGGTCGGGCAGGTCCTGATCGGCGAACAACCGCATGACCCGCGCCATCATCGGCCGTTCTTCCAGCACCGAAAGTTCCGGCTGGCCCATCAGCATGGTGTCGAGCAGGGTTGTGCCCGAACGGGGGAAGCCTACGAGAAACACGGGATCGCGCTGGCCGTCGTCCGGGATAACATCGGTCCAGCCGGTGGCCCACTGGTCGGTCCACCGGGCGAGATCGGCCTCGACCTGCTCGCGATAGGTTGGCCCTTCCGCAGGGGGCGCAGCGGCAACGGCTTCGCGGTTCATGCGGGTGAATGCGGCAAATGCCTCGTCGTACTGGCCGCGCCGGTCGGCAATTCCGCCAACCAGATGGAACCGCCGCATGGGGTTGATTGACTCCGGGACGCGGGCGGCAAGCGCGGCCGCATCGTCGAACCGGCCTTCGCGCCGGGCTTTCCACGCCTGCAGGAAGGCTGCTTCCGGCGGTGCGGTGGACAGGTCGATGCTCTCGATCAGTGCCGAGAGGTCCTCGATCATGTTGAGGTTCTCGAAGATCACGCCCAGCTCGATGTGGGCATCGGTGAAAGTTGGCGCAAGCGACACGGCATCGCGCAGGGTGGCGATGGCGTTGTCCGTATCGTCAATCCGCGCATAGGCCATGCCCAGTTCCAGCAACACTGTCTGGTCGTGCGGTGCCAGCCGGCGCGCATCGTTCAGCGTTTTCACGCGGGCTTCCGCCCGGTCCGCCTCACGCAGCACTTCGGCCAGATTGAGGTAGATCGGCAAATCGGCCGGGGCGATGCTGATTGCCCGTTCCAGCGCGGCAATGGCACCGTCCGGATCACCCAGGCGCGCCCTCACATTGCCGAGGTTGTTCCATGAAGAAAGGTCGTCGGGATCGCCTGCGATGGCCCGCTCATAGGCCGCGGCGGCCTCCTGCAAGGCGCCCGCTTCCTGATGCAGGAAACCCTCCACCCGGGCGAGCGCCGGGTCCGCGGATCCGGCCGCCAGGGCAAGGGCATCGTCCTTGCGTCCGGTTTCGAGGAATGCGTTTGCCAGGTTCACGCGGGTCGCCCGGTCGCCGGGATTGGCTGCGAGCAGCGCCTGAAGGTGGGGGATCGCGCGTTCGGGAAGCCGTGCCCGCAGTGCTGCCAGCCCTGCCAGTGCGAGGAATGGCGCCTTGTCCTGGGCCGAAGCAAGACCCGCCTCTGCCAGTCCCAGGGCGCCTTCGTTGTCGCCCGTGCGCAGGCATTGCATCGCTTCGAGCAGGGCTTTGGGAGGAAGGGTGCCGGCTTGTTGTGTCATCTGGGTCAACTTTGTTTCGGATAGGCAATGTCGAACGCGACCGTCATGCGCTCGCCATCGGAGAAGGGGCGGGTACCATGCCACATCGTCGATGGGAACAGCACCAGCCTGCCGACGCGCGGCTCGACCGTACGGAACGGGGCGAGATCCGGCACCAGCTCCCGGCATTCGCCCAGAGTCAGCCAGCCGTCGCGGTTGTCGGCCCGGGAACCTGTCCCAAGGCTGTCGGGCAGGGCGACATAGAAAGCAGAACTGATCCAGCCGTGCGAGTGAACATGGTCGGTATGGAAACCCTGCGACTGGAGCCGGACCGACCATGATCCCGCAATCCGTGCCGGGGCACGGCGGCTGATGAGGGTCGGGTGCCCTGGTGCATGTGCCGGCAGCTGCGCGATGTGCGCCTCGACTGCCCGGAGGATAGCGGCGCGCAGGTTCCGGATCACGGGTTCGTCCCGCAGCAGCAGGTTGCCGTCGGTCTGGGTGCCCCCGCGCACGGACTGATCCAGTGGCGGCGCCATGGCGAAGTGCAGGTGGCGAAGATGCTCGGCCAGGATTTCGGTGCCGCCGGCATATTCGGCGAGGTCGACCACACTGACGAGGTGCGGATCTCCCTCCAGCCAGTCCCATTGCGGATTGCCGGTCATCCGCCAGCCGAGCGAGAGGT